>NZ_JBEZKI010000015.1:216612-265598 GCF_040651615.1 Streptomyces sp. NPDC048417
GTGTCGGTCGTCCTTGCGGGGGTGGGGGCCCCGGCCGGGCGCCGCGCCGCGCCGACTCGACGGCCTCGGCCACATCCGCCTCCGCCGCATCCGCCTCGGCCGCGCCCGTCGAAGTGACCGAGCGAACGGAAGCGGGCGCGCCGCTGTCCGCGACCCAGCGGCGCATGTGGCTCCTGTCGCAGCTGTATCCCGACAACGCCGTCTACAACCTGCCGTACGCCTTCCGGGTCAGCGGCGACATCGACGCCCCCGCCCTCGAAGCGGCGCTCAACGACCTCGTCGCCCGCCACGAAGCCCTGCGCACCGTCGTCGACGTCCACGACGAGCAGGCGCGACAGCGCGCGCTGCCCGACCTCGCGGTGCGCCTGGCCGTCGAAGAACCCGAGGGCGCCGCGCCCGGCGGCGCTGCTCCCGCCGACCTGGCGGCCTGGGTCGCCGACCGGATCGACGCCGAGGCCCGAGCGCCCTTCGACCTGTCCGCCGGCCCGCTGATCCGTGCCCGCCTCGTCGCACCGGGCACTCCGTCGGCCGCGCTCGTCGTGACCGCGCATCACATCGCCTGCGACGGCTGGAGCCTGGAGCTGCTCTTCGCCGAACTCGCGGAGCTCTACACTGCCCGCACCGAGAACCGCCCCAGCACCACACCGACGCCGGCGATCCAGTTCATGGATTTCGCCGCCTGGCAGTCCGGGCAGCTGACCGGTGCGCGCCGCGAGCGGCTCGCCGACTACTGGCGCGGACAACTCGAAGGCGCCCCCACGCTCCTGGACCTGCCCACCGACCGGACCCGGCCGGCGCAGCGCCGGCCGGACGGGGCGGTGGTCGACTTCGCCTGGCCCGCGGACGTGGAGGAGCGCGTCGCCGAGTTCTCCCGGCGGCACGGCGTCACCGCCTACGCGACGCTGCTGGCCGCCTTCGCCTCGGTCGTCCACCGGCACACCGGCCGCGACGACCTGCTCATCGGCACCCCCGTCGCCAACCGTGTCCGGCCGGAGTTCGCCAAGACCGTCGGCTGCTTCGTCAACCTGGTGCCGCTGCGCCTGCGCGTCGCCGGGGACACCACTTTCCTCGACCTGGCACGCGCCGCCCACCTCACCATCAGCGAGGCACAGGACCACCAGGACTTCCCCTTCGAGGACCTGGTCGCGCTGCTGCGCCCGGACCGGGACGCCAGCCACGACCCCGTCGTGCAACTGCTGTTCGTCCTGCAGGACGTCGACACCGCCCTGAGCCTGCCCGGCGCGGACCTCGCTCCGCTGCCCGCGCACGGCGGCGGCGCGATCCAGGACCTGTCCGTCATCCTCCAGCACGCCGGGGCCCAGGCCGGAGGCGGCTTCCAGGGCACCGCCGAATTCAACACCAGCCTCTACGGCGCGGACACCGTGAGCCGCCTCCTCGGCCATCTGGGCACCCTGCTCCGGGCCGCGCTGGCCGCGCCCGACACGGCGGTCGCCGACCTGGACCTGCTGACCCGGGACGAACTCGCCCAGCTCGACCGCTGGAACGACACCGGCCTGCCCGCGCCCATGGCCGCGGACGTCCCGGCCCTGTTCGAGCGCTGGGCGGACCGGGCGCCGGAGCGGACCGCCGTCGTCGGCTCCGACGGCGAGCTCAGCTACGCCGAACTCGAGGCGCGGGCCAACCGGCTCGCCCACCACCTCGCCGGGATCGGAGTCGGCCCCGGGACGGCTGTCGGCGTCGCGCTGGACCGCTGCCAGGATTTGCCGGTCGCGTTCCTGGGCGTGCTCAAGGCCGGCGCGGTCTACGTCCCGCTGGACACCGGCTATCCGGCCGAGCGGCTGGCCCTCATGATCGACGACACCGAGGTCAAGGCCCTGATCACCCGGGCCGGCCGCGCCGAGCCGCCCGGCGCGGACCGCATGCCGGTGGTCTGCCTGGGCGGCCCCGACGACCCGCTGGGCGGGTATCCGGACACCCGGCCGCCCCGGAACACCGGGCCCGGCGACCCGGCCTACATCGTCTTCACCTCCGGTTCCACCGGCCGGCCCAAGGGCGTCGCGATCCACCACCGTGGCGTGGTCAACTCCGCAAACGCCGAGCGGGAGTTCATCGACCCGGAGACGCCGGACACCGTGATCCAGTTCTCCTCGCCGAGCTTCGACGGCTCGGTCCTGGACTTCACGCTGGCCTTCGCGCACGGCGGACGGCTGTGCGTCGTGCCCCGCGACCGCATGCTGCCCGGCCCCGACCTGGCCGAGACCGTCCGCCGCTACCAGGTGACGTTGGCGTTCCTGCCGCCGTCCGCGCTCGCGGTGATGCAGCCGGGCGACGTGCCGGGACTGCGCACCATCCTGGTCGGCGGCGAGGCGTTCCCGCCGGAGCTGGGCCCCTTGTGGGCGCCGAACCGCCGGCTGTTCAACATCTACGGGCCCACCGAGACCACCATCTGGTGCACCCACACAGTCCTGGACGGCACCGAGCGCCGGCCCACCATCGGCGGCCCGGTCCCCGGCGCCACCGCGCACGTCCTGGACGAGCGCCTGCACCTCGTACCGGTCGGCGTCCCCGGCGAACTGTGCATCGGTGGCCTCGGCGTGGGGCTGGGCTACCTGCGCCGTCCCGAGCTGACGGCCCGGCAGTTCCCGCTGGACCCGTATGCGGCCCGGTCCGGTGCGCCCCTCTATCGCACCGGCGACCTGGTGCGCCGCCTGCCCGACGGCAAGCTGGACTACCTGGGCCGCATCGACCGGCAGGTGAAGGTCCGCGGCCACCGCGTCGAGCTGCCCGAGATCGAGGCCCGCCTGGAGCGGCTCCCCGGCGTCGGGCGCGGCGTCGTCACGGCGCGCCGCGACCGGTCCGGCCCCGGACCGCTGCGCCTGGTCGCCTACGTCTCGCCGGCCGCGCCCCTCGACGCCGCCGGTCTGGACCCGTCCGCGCTGCGGCGCCGACTGGCCAAGGAGCTGCCGGAGTTCATGGTGCCCGCCGTGATCGTGCCGCTGGCCGCGTTCCCGCTCAACGGCAACGGCAAGATCGACCACGCGAAGCTGCCCGAGCCGCCGCGCGACCGGAACGCCGGAGCGGCCCGCGTCGCACCGGTGTCGCGTCTGGAACGGGAGATCGCGGCCGTCTGGTGCGACCTTCTCGGCCTCGACGAGGTCGGCACGCACGACAACTTCTTCGAGATCGGCGGCGACTCGCTGCTGCTGGCCCAGGTGCGGACCCGGCTGACGCAGGTGCTGGACCGGGACATCGCGGCACTCCAGCTCTTCACCCATCCGACCGTGCACGACCTGGCCGCCGCGCTCTCGGACGAAGCGCCCCGGGCCACGGCGGCGGCCCCGGTCGCGCCGGGCCGGCCGACCCGGCCCGGCGCGCGAAGCGCCCTGCTGACGAGATCACGACGGGCCGCCGCCGGCCGCGACGACGAAGGGAAGGTGACCCGATGAACCTCGCCGCCCCCTCGACGATCCCGGCCGCCGGCGCGCCGGTGTCCAAGGCCGATGCCGCACGGACAGCGCTGCTCGACCGGCTCCGCGGCGCACCGCCCGCCACCACGTGGCCCGCCGACCGAGGCGCGCCGCACTCCCTGCCCGGACAACGGCGTCCGACGCTGGCGTTCGAGATCCCGGGCGACCTCGCCGAAGGCCTCGCGGCCGTCGCGCGGGAGCAGGGCGTCCCGGTGCTCGCGGCCCTGGCCGCCGGGCTGCAGGCGCTGCTGTACCGGGTCGCCTCGCCCTGGGAGAACGCCGGGGTCGAGGAGATCGTGGTCGGTGCCGGGCGGGACGGTTCGTGGGCACCGCTGCGGCAGTCCCTCGACCCGGACACCGCGTTCTCCGACCTCGCCCAGCGAGCCGCCGCGGAACTGCGGGAGGCGGCCGGCGCGGAGTTCGTGATCGGTGAGCGGACCGGTGTCGCCTGGGAGGACTTCTGCCGGGCCGCCGTTGTGACCGGCGACGGCGAGCTTCCCCTCGATCTCGTGTTCCACTTCGACATCGAGAACGGGCGCTGCGGCTCGCTGGAATACGACGGCCTGCGTTACGCGTCGGAGACGGCGGAGCGCATCGTCGCGGGCTACCTCGAACTGCTGCGCGCGGCGATCCGTGACGTGAGGACGCCGATCGGCCTGTTGCCCCTGGTGCCGTCACCGATGCGGAATCCCGCTGCCGAGGCCGACGGGACGTCCGGGGCGAGCGCGTGGGACGTCACCGCGCACGAGCTGTTCGACCGCGCCGTCGCGAGGTACCCCGAGGCCAAGGCGCTGCGCTGGGACGGCGGCGAGATGACCTACGCGGAGCTGAAGGCCGCCGCCGACCGGTGCGCCGACCGGATCGGTGCCGCCCGCGCCGTCGCGCTGTCCGGGCCGCGCTGCCCCGAGCTGATCGTCGCACTGCTGGCGATCCTCAAGAGCGGAGCCGGATATGTGCCGCTCGATTCGGCGTACCCCCGCGAACGCCTCGACTACATGCTCACCGACAGCCGCGCCGAGGTCCTGATCGGCCCGGCCGGAATCGACGGCGCGCTCACCGTTCCCGAGGGCGTCCGCGTCTTCGGTCTGCACGACATGCTCGTGGCCGCGCCGAGCCTCCTGGCGGACCCACGGCCCGCGCCGCCCACCCCGGCCGACACCGCGGACCTCTGCTACGTCATCTACACCTCCGGCTCGACCGGTCTGCCCAAGGGCGTCGGCATGCCGCACCGGCCGCTCGTTTCCCTGCTGGACTGGCAGTTCCGGCACTCGCAGGCCGGCCCCGGCTGGAACACCCTCCAGTTCGCGGCCTTCAGCTTCGACGTCGCCTTCCAGGAGATGTTCGCCACCTGGGGCACCGGTGGCACCCTGGTGCTGATCACCGACGAGGTCCGCCGCGATCCCGACCGGCTGGCCGACTGGCTGACCGAGCAGAGCGTGCACCGCCTGTTCCTGCCCTTCGTCGCCCTTCAGCAGCTCGCCGAGGCGTCCCTGCGCTCCGGCCGCTACCCCTCGGCCCTGCGCGAGGTCATCACGGCGGGGGAGCAGCTGCACGTCAGTCCGGCCGTGCGTGAGTTCTTCCGCCGCACGGGCGCGTCACTGGAGAATCAGTACGGCCCTTCGGAGACCCACGTCGTCACCGCCGAGCGCCTGTCCGGCGACCCGGCGGACTGGCCGGAGCTGCCGGCGATCGGCGGCCCGATCGACCGCGCGGTGGTGGAGATCCTCGACGACCGGCTGCAACCTCTGCCGGACGGGGTACCCGGCGAAATCTGCGTCTCCGGCGTACCGCTGGCCGACGGGTATCTGGGCCGGCCCGACCTGACCGCCGAGCGCTTCGCGGTCCGCGATCTGACCGTCGGACCCGTAGGCCGCGTTGGACCCGTAGGCCCCGTCGGACCCGTAGGCCCCGGGGGGTCCGCCGGACTGGTGGGCGCCGCCGGACCCCGCGGTTCCGCCGCTGCCCAGCTGGCCTCGGACGCTCTGGAGGCCCCAGAAGCCGCCGAGCGGATCAGAGTCCGGACCTACCGCACGGGTGACTTCGGAACGCGGCTGCCCGACGGCCGGATCCAGTGCCTCGGCCGCCGCGACGGGCAGGTCAAGATCCGCGGTTTCCGGGTCGAACTCGGCGAGGTCGAGGCGCAGATCCTGGCGCAGGACGGGGTGGCCGAAGCCGTCGTCGTCGTGCGGGAGGGGGCGTCGGACAAGCAGATCATCGCCTACTACCTTCTTGCCGAGGGCTCCGACGTCCCGCCGCGGACGCTGCGCGGCGATCTGGCGCGGATCCTGCCCGCGCACATGGTGCCGTTCGCCTGCGTCGCCGTCACCGCGCTGCCGCTGACCCCCAGCGGCAAGGTCGACCGGCGCACGCTGGCCGGGCGGCCGCTGCCCGAAGACCTCGACGCCGCGTACGAGGCCGTACTCGAAGAGGCCGGCGCGGTCGAGGCGGCCGGTGCGGTCCCAGCCGTCGGCGGTACGGTCGTTGGCGGTACGGCCGTCGGCGGTAAGGCCGACGACGGTGAGGCCGTTGGCAGAAAGGCCGACGACACTACGGCCGCCGCGTCCCCCTTCGCGGAGCTCCTGGTCGAGATCTGGGCCGACGCCCTGGCCCGCGACGCCATCGGCGTCCACGCCGATCTGTTCGCCCTCGGCGCCGAGTCGGCCACCGCGCTGGAGGTCGCCGCGCAGCTGACGGAGATCTTCCGCCTGACCGTCCCGGCGCGCGTGCTGTTCGATCGGCCGACCGCCGCCGGGCAGGCCGCCTGGTTCGCCGCCCGGGACGCCGCCAACGACGGCCGCCTGGCCGGCATCGCGCGGCTGCTCCTCGCCTACGAAGCCTGAGACCGCCTCCACTCCTGACCGGGAAGGTCGCCATGGAAGACCGCATCAGCACCCTCTACGACGTCTTCGCCGCCTCGGCACGGCGCCACCCCGAGCTGCCGGCCGTCGAACTGTCCGCGTCGTCGATCAGCTACGCAGAGCTGGAGCGCGCGGCCGAGGCCCTGGCCGAGAGCGTCACCGCCGCACACGGCCGCGTCCGCTCGGTGGCCCTGCTGGCCGCGCGCAGCGGCGTAGCCTACGCCGGCTATCTCGCGGCACTGCGCCTGGGCGCGCAGGTCGTGCCGCTGAACCTCAAGTACCCGCCGCGGCGGAACACCGGCATCTGCGAGCTGGCCGACGTCGACGTGATCATCGCCGACGCGTCCGGACAGCAGTGGCTCGAACACTGCCCCTCCGGAACCGCGCCGGCACGGCCGGTGCTGCCGCTCACCGACGAGGAGCTGCTGGCCGCCGTCCCGGCCGGTGCGCTGCCGCCGCCCTCCGCCGGCCCCGACGACATCGCCTACGTGCTGTTCACCTCCGGCTCCACCGGCCGGCCCAAGGGCGTGCCGATCCGGCACCGCAACGTCCTGGCGTTCCTGGCCCACACCGTTCCCCGCTACGAGGTCGGCCCGGGCTGCCGGATGTCGCACACCTTCGACCTGACCTTCGACCTCTCGGTGTACGACCTCTTCGTCACCTGGGGCGGCGGCGCGACGCTGGTCGTGCCCGAGGCGGCCGAACTGCTGAGCCCCGTCGACTACGCGGTGAACCGGCGGCTCACGCACTGGTTCTCGGTGCCCTCGGCGGTCTCGGCCGCCGCCGGGCTCGGCGGCCTGTCCGCGGGCCGGGTCCCCGGGTTGCGCTACAGCGTGTTCTGCGGTGAGCAGTTCACCTACGCGCAGGCCGAGGCGTGGCGTGGATTCGCCTCGGAATCGGTGTTGGAGAACATCTACGGCCCGACCGAACTGACGCTGGCGTGCGCGGAGTTCCGCCTGCCGGAGGAGCGCCGGGACTGGCCGGAGACCGTGAACGACACGGTGCCGATCGGCACCGTGTACCCGGGCCTGGAGCACGTCGTCACCGAGGACGGCGAGCTGTGCGTCCGCGGTCCGCAGCGCTTCGACGGCTATCTGGACCCGCGCGACAACACCAACCGGTTCCTCGGCCTCGACGACCGGGCCGGGACGCCGAGCGAGGCGGACTACTACCGCACCGGCGACCGGGTCCGCCGCGAGGACGACGGCACGCTGGTCCACCTCGGCCGCCTCGACAACCAGGTCAAGATCCGCGGCTACCGGGTGGAGCTCGGCGAGTTCGAGACCCTGCTGCGCCGCCACCCCGGTGTCCGGGAGGCCGTCGTCGTACCGGTGCAGCACCGCGACGCCACCGAACTGATGGCCTGCTACACCGGTGAGCCCGCCCGCGAGGCCGACCTGCGCCGCGCGCTGGCCGCGGGACTGCCGGTCCACCTGGTGCCGCACGTGTTCCTGCACGTGGAATCCATGCCCCTCAACCCCAACGGCAAGATCGACCGCGCCATCGTGGCGAAGCTCGTCGCCGAGCAGGCCAAGCTCACCCGGCCCTGACCGGCCCCGCCGGCCGGGCGCGCCGGCCCCAGAGCAGCACCCGGAAGTCGAAGAGAGGGATCGCGAACAGTGCTGACGGTCTATACAACGATGCCTTCCTGGCAGGATCGGACACCGCAGGAATACCGCCGCCGGGTCGTCGACGTGGCCCGCTGGACCGAGCAGGCGGGCTTTCGCGGCGCGCTGGTCTACACGGACAACACGCTCGTGGACGCCTGGGCCGCGGCGCAGCTCGCCATCGACAACACCGAGCGGTTCGTCCCCCTGGTCGCGGTCAACCCGGTGGACACCCACCCGTTCGCCGTCGCCAAGACGATCAGCACCCTGGCCTTCGTCTACGGGCGGCGCGTCGACCTGAACCTGGTCACCGGCGGATTCGCCAAGCACCTGAGCGAACTGGGCTGCGAACTCGGCCACCGGGAGCGCTACGACCGGCTGGCCGAGTACGGCGAGATCATCAGGCGGCTGACGGCGGCGCCGACGGCGGTGACGTACACCGGCAAGTACTACGCCCTGGACGCCGCCGCCGTCAGCCCGCCGGCCGATCCCGCCCTGGCGCCGGACCTCTACGTGTCCGGGGCCTCCGACGACTGCCGTGAGGTCGCCGGCCTGCTCGGCGTCGACCGGCTGTCCTATCCGCACCAGATCGACAGCTACCAGGGCGACCGGCCGCTCGCCGGCTGCGGCGTGCGCCTCGGCGTCATAGCCCGCGACGACGCCCAGGAGGCGTGGCGGATCGCCCACGAGCGCTTCCCGTCGAGCGAGTCGGGGGAGAAGCTGCACGAATGGGCCGTCGGCAAGGTCGAGTCGCACTGGCACCTGAAGCTCTCGCGCGACGCGCTGCGCTCGCACGCCCCGAAGGGGGTCTACTGGCTCTATCCGTTCCGGGCCTACCAGACGTTCTGCCCGTACCTGGTAGGGACCTACGCCGACGTCGGTGCGATGCTCCAGCGGTACATCGCGCTCGGGGTGAGCACCCTGATCCTGGACGAGGTCGTGGAGCCCGAGGACCTGCACCACACCACAACCGCCCTGAACCACGCCTACGCACAGGCCGGGTGATCCGATGAGCGCACTGATCAACACCTCGTCCGAATGGCTTCGCGGCTACGACGAGCGGCTCACCGCCCGGGTCCGCATGGTCTGCTTTCCGCACGCCGGTGGATCGGCGGCCTTCTACCGGTCGTGGCATCGGGGACTGCCGCCCCTGGTCGAACTGCACGCGGTGCAGTACCCGGGACGGGGCGAGCGTCGAACGGCCCCGCTGGTCGACGATGTCCAGGCCGTGGCCGGACACGTCGTGGACGACCTGGCCCCGCTGCTCGACCGGCCGCTGGCCCTGTTCGGCCACAGCATGGGCGCCTTCGTCGCGTACGAGGCGGCGCGGCTCCTGGACCGGCGCGGCGCGCCGCCGGTGCACCTGTTCGTCTCGGGGCAGACCGCGCCGTGGACTCCGGACGATGCGGGGAGCGGCACGGCCCGGCCCGGCGCCGGCATCGCGGACGCCGACGACGAGAAGCTGGTCCGCCATCTGCAGCGCCTTGGCGGCACCGAGGCCGAACTCCTGGCCGACCCCGCGATGCGCGAGATCTTCCTGCCCTACATCCGCAGCGACTTCCGGATGCTCCAGTCCTACCGTCCGACAGCCGGTCCGCCGTTGACCACTCCGATCACGGCGCTCACCGGTGCGGACGACCCGGTCGTCACCCCCGCCCTGGCCGCCCGGTGGCGGGACCTGACGTCCTCGCACTTCGCCCTGGAGGTGTTCCCCGGCGGGCACTTCTTCCTGCTGCCGGAGCAGGCCGCGGTGCTGGACCTCGTCTCCGCCCGCCTGACCGCGGGCCTGGAACTAACTCCCTGAACCCGGCCGCCGAACGCGGTGGGGCAGAGTTCGACAGCCGCCTGGCCGGTATGGCCGGCTCGGCCCAGGTCCTCACCCCACCGTCGGACTCGGCGAGGCCGTGCTGTTCGCCGGCGGAGTGAGGACGGCCTGCGGCTGGCCCGCGACCGCGGGCGGCGGGGTCAGGTCCTGGGCCGGAAGCTTGGGCGAGGTGGTCTCCCGGGAGAGGACCTGACCGAAGTCGACCAGGCCGGTCTTCTCCACGACCGTGATGTGATCCAGGACGGTGTCGTTGGCCTGGTCGGCCAGAGCGCGGACCAGCGAGTTCCTCGTGGTGGTGCGGACGCTCGCGATCGTGGTGAGGAACTGGCCGTTCGTCGCACGCACGGTGGTGGCCAGGTTTCGACGTCCTCAGCGACATCGGCTCCGACACCGCCAAGCAGTACGGCCTCGCCTTCGACCTTCCCGACGACCTCGCCGCCGTCTACGACAAACTCGGCTTCGACCTCCAGCGCGTCAACGACGGCCACCCGCGCACCCTCCCGCTGCCCGCCACCTACGTCATCGACCGCGACGGCGTGATCCGCTGGGCCTTCGTCAACACCGACTACACCACCCGCGCCGAACCGACCGACATCATCGCCGCCCTCGACGCAATGAGCTGATCGCGGGCAGTTTTCGCAGTACATCTGCGATCTGCGCATAGCGGTTCGCGCTGAGGCTGCCGATCCTGTCCTCCGCCGTTGCGACGCTATCGGTGTCGGGCGGCGAGGTAAGGCGCCCAGCTGTTTCCGGCGGGCTGGGACCAGCGGTGGGCCGTCGCGGGGCTGATCCCGAAGAGATCGGTGACGACGATGGGCGGCAGGTCTGTGATGGCCTCCATCAGCGCGGTGTCGCGTGCGGCGCGTACGGGAAGGCCGTGTTGCTTCATCTGGTCTGCCAGACCGACGGGGTTGCGGGGTCGACCGGGTACGGAGTCCGGCAGGAGGAGATGCCGGCTGCCCTGCGGGGGCTGTGGGGCGGGGAGCTGACCGATCTGCTCTTCGAGCAGGGCGGCCAGCGCCGGTGGGACCAGCACCGGGTGGCGGTCGAGGGTGAGATAGGCGGCCTCGGCGTCCCGGTGGTCCGCCGACGGCACCAGGGCGGGTGGGCGAGGGCATGCGCTGAGTGACGGCGAGTGGGTACCGGCCGTGGGGCTGTCGGCCCGCCAGCGGGAAGGCATATCACCCATCGATGACGTGAGAGCGCGGGCCCGCCGCACCTGGCATCCGCCCCGGCGGAGGGCGTGCGCCACGCCGTCGACCGGGATGCCCCACAGGCCCGTTGCTCCGTCGCTCGATACGCCGAATTCTGGGGCGGTCCGCCGCCGTCCCACCGGACGCGCGGTGGCCGGCCACCCCGTCTGCTCGCGGCGTAACTGTGCCATGGCACAAGAGCGCCATGTGCGACCCCTTGAACGACGGCGGGGGAGGCCGGAGCATCCAGTGATCTTTTGCTCTTCGCCGCGTCTCAGGAGTCTTCCTTGCCCAAAGTTCCCATCCCCCGGCCCGGGCCGATCGCCCTCGCCGTGGCGGCCGCGCTGGCATTCGGCGTCGTACCGGCGACTGCCGTTGTGTCCGCGTACTCCGCCGGTGAGGTGTTGCACGACGACGCCGGACACCAAATCCCCGGCGATGCCGGCACGCACACCGTCACCCTGATCACGGGTGACAAGGTCACCATCGGGACCGCCGCCGACGGCACCGTCGTGCGCTCCTTCCAGGCCGCGAGCGGAGCCACCACCGGCTTCCACCGCGCTGTCCTGGACGGCGCCACCTACGTCTACCCCGACGCCGCCCTGCCGTACGTGAGCGCCGGCAAACTCGACAAGCAGCTCTTCAACGTGACGCGGCTGATCGCCGACGGCTACGACGACGCGCACAGCTCCCGGCTGCCGCTGATCGTGCGCTACACCGCAGCCGCCGCCAAGGCCCGCACCCGGGCGAAGATGGCCGGCTCGACCGACGTCCGCCGCCTGGACAGCATCCAGGGCGCGGCCCTCGCGCAGAACCACAAGCAGGCACCGGAGTTCTGGTCCTCGCTCACCGGGGGTTCCGGCGCGGCGGCCCGGTCCGCGAAGCCCTCCTTCGCGGGCGGCGTCGCCAACGTGTGGCTCGACGGCAAGGTGAAGGCCGACCTGGCCGACTCCACCGCCCAGATCGGCGCGCAGAAGGTATGGGCGGAGGGCGACACCGGCCAGGGCGTGAAGGTCGCGATGCTCGACACCGGCGCGGACACCGAACACCCGGACCTGGTCGGGCAGGTGTCCGACAGTGCCAGCTTCGTCCCCGGCGAGGACGACATAGCCGACTACAACGGCCACGGCACGCACGTCGCTTCGACCATCGGCGGCACGGGCAGTGCCTCCGACGGCAAGGAGCGGGGTGTCGCCTCCGGCGCCCGGCTGGCCGTGGGCAAGGTGCTCAACTCCGAGGGCAGTGGCCAGGAATCCTGGATCATCGCGGGCATGGAGTGGGCCGCCCGCGACCAGAAGGCCAGGATCATCAGCATGAGCCTGGGCGGCGGCGGTGACAAGACCGACCCGATGAGCCAGGCCGTCGACGAACTCAGCCACGAAACGGGCGCGTTGTTCGTGATCGCGGCGGGCAACGGCGGCCCGCACTCCATCAGCAGCCCCGGTGCCGCGGACTCCGCGCTGACCGTCGGCGCCGTCGACGCCACCGACACGCTCGCCGACTTCTCCAGCCAGGGCCCGCGTGACGGCGACGGCGGGCTGAAGCCGGAGATCACCGCGCCCGGCGTCGACATCGTCGCGGCGCGCTCGCACTACAAGCGCGGCTCCGGCTACTACACCACGATGAGCGGCACGTCGATGGCGACGCCGCACGTCGCCGGTGCCGCCGCGCTCCTCGCCTCGGAGCACCCCGACTGGACGGGCACCCAGCTCAAGGAGGCGCTGGTCAGCAGCGCCAAGGCAACCCCGGCGTACACCCCGTACCAGGCGGGCGTCGGCCGGCTCGACGCGCTGGCGGCCGTGCACACCACGGTCTTCGCCACCACGACCGCCTACTCCGGCTTCCACACGTGGCCCCCGAAGCCGGGGCAGACCGACGTCCAGATGGTGACGTACACCAACGTCGGCGACGCACCGGCCAACCTCAACCTGGCGGTCAACGGCACCGTCCCGGCAGAGTTGTTCAGCCTCTCCGCCGACCACGTCACCGTGCCCGCCCACGGCACCGCCACGGCCACCCTGACGGCGGATCTGGACAAGCTGGGCGGCGACCAGTCGGTCAGCGCCGTGATCACCGGTACGGACGGCAGCGGAGCGGTCCGCGCCCGGACCCTGATCGGCGCGGCCCGAGAGGGCCAGCGGCAGAATCTGACCGTCGTCGCGAAGGACCGCGCGGGCAAGCCGCTGGCGGGCCGGGTCGTCCTCAGCGCCGAACACCTCTTCACGGTGATGGACCTCGACGCGTCCGGCACCGGCACGACGCGGCTGCCCGTCGGCAGCTACAGCGGCTGGCTCACCGGTGACGTGCAGGGCGCCGAAGGCCCGCACTCGCGCGGCATGGTGCTGCTCGCCTTCAACGACGTGAAGCTGGACCAGGACCGCACCGTCACCCTGGATGGCCGCAAGGCACGCCGGATCCTGGCGCGCGTGCCGCAGCAGACCACCGCCGTCGCGCCGCGCCTGGACGCCCACCGGTCCTTCACCGACAGCCTGGTGGAGACGTCGATGCTGCCGGACCCGTCGTACGACAGCATCTGGGCGCTCCCGACCGGCAAGAAGGTCACCGACGGCGAGTTCGAGGCCGGCGCCCGCTTCCGCCTCGAGCAGCCGGCGCTGACCGTGAGCACGAAGTCGACGACCTTCAACGACCCGCTGGTCAAGCGCGCGGCCACGCCACTGCCCGCCGGTACCCGGAACCTGACGGCGGTCTTCGCCGGTGACGGCACGGCCGAGGAGCTCGCGCGGCAGAACGTAGGCGGCAAGGCCGTCGTGGTGCGCGGCACCGGCACGGAAGGGATCAAGGCCCAGGCGGAGGCCGCCGCGGCCGCCGGCGCCCGGCTGCTGCTTGTCGTCAACGACGGCGTCGGCCGCCTGCAGCCCTGGGACGAGAACCCCTGGAGCCCGCAGAGCCCGGCCCCGGTGACAGTGGCGACGCTCAACGCCGACCAGGGCGCCGACCTGCTCGGGCAACTCCGGCACGGCGCGGTCCCGTTGAAGGTCACCTCGCACCCCACGACCGACTACGTCTACGACGTCGTGCACCACTGGACGGGCGCCGTTCCGGCGGACCCGACCTGGCGTGAGGAGTCCAAGGACCTCGGCCGGGTGAACGTCTCCTTCCGGAACTACCGGCAGGGCAAGGCGATGGAGTTCCGTCCGGACGTCTGGCGCGGCTGGGCCGTCGGCAACCAGCTCACCGCGCCCGCCCAGGGTGAGCGCACCGACTGGGTCACCGCCGGCACCACGTGGCTGGACGACGCCTTCATCCAGGGCGAGACCGGGCAGCACTCGATCGACCCGCTGAAGTACCCGGCGCGCAAGACCGGCAAGGTCAGCTGGTTCGGCCCGATCCAGCGTCCCCGCATGGGCCCGATCAACTATCAGCCGGCGCGCTACCTCGACACGATGTACATCACCGCGCCCGGCTGGGGTGACTCGGGGTCCGGCCACGTAGGCGAGGCCGGCGCGAACTTCGACGTCAAGGACTGGATGTCGCTCTACCAGGGCGACCAGCAACTCGATTGGGGCAACGCCGAGTACCTGCAGGTCCCCGGCCTCGGCGCCGAGCGCCTACCCTACCGGCTGGTTCTCGACAACGACCGCGGCACCTGGGCCAACCCGTACTCGACGCACACGCTGACCGAGTGGGACTTCACCTCCGCGGTCACCGGCAGCGATGCGGCGGTGTCCCTGCCGCTCATCCAGCTCGACTACGGCGTGGACACCGACAAGTCCGGCCGTGCCGACCGGCACGCCGGCCTGACGGTGACCGCCTCGCACCTGCCGGGCACCACCGCCACCATCGGGAAGCCGACCGCCGAGGTGTCGTACGACGATGGTGCGACCTGGCAGAGGACCGACCTGAGCCGGTGCGACGACGGATGGCGGACGAACCTGCGCGCGCCGCGGTCCGCCGACTTCGTCACCCTCCGGGTCGGCGCCCGGGACAGCTCGGGCAACACCGTCTCGCAGACGATCACCCGGGCCTTCGGCCTGCGCTGACGTCACAACCCGGGAGGTCACCTGGGACGGCACCGCGTGGGCGGGACCGCAGCCTGCGGCCCCGCCCACGCGGCGTTCCCAGTTGCCAGAGGGCGGTACGTGACCTGATGTCCGGTTCAGTATCGCCTGATCGTGTGACTGTGGGAACACCCAGCCGGTCGATGGGCTTGGCCGTGCTGGAGTGACGGGGTGAGCGACCGCAAGCCCTACAAGAGCGATTTATCCGACGAACGCTGTGCGCTGATCGAGCCGGTGACCACTGCATGGAAGGCGAAGCACCCGTCCGTCAGCGGCCACCAGGGCAACTAGGAGATGCGAGAGATCGTCAACGCGCTCCTGTACCAGTCCCGGCCCGGCTGCCAATGGGACTACCTGCCCCACGACCTGCCACCGCCCGGCGCGGTGAAGTACTACTTCTGCAAATGGCGCGACGACGGCACCGACGAGGTCATCCATGACCTGCTGCGCTGGCAGGTGCGTGAGAGCCGGGGACGATTAGCCGACCCGAGCCTGGTGGTTCTCGACACCCAGAGTCTGCATGCCGCCGCGTGCGTACCCGCGGCCACGACCGGGCGGGAGGCGGCCAAGAAGGTGGCGGGTCGCAAGCGGGGGCTGGCCGTTGACGTGCTGGGCCTGGTGATCGCCGTGGTGGTGCCGGCCGCTTCCGTGCACGACAACGCCTTCGGTACCGCGTTGCTGGACAAGGTCGCCGCGGGGACCTCCACGGTGACGAAGGCGCTGGTGGACCAGGGGTTCAAGAAGACCGTGGTCGACCACGGCGCCGGCCTGGGCATCGCGGTGGAGGTCGTCGAACGCAACCCGGCCGACCACGGCTTCATCCCGCAGCCGATCCGCTGGAGGGTCGAGCAGACCAACGGGATCTTGATGCTGCACCGCAGGCTGGTCCGCGACTACGAACACCGCCCGGCCGGCTCCGAGTCCCGGATGTACTGGGCGATGACCGATGTGATGACCCGTCGACTGACCGGCACCTCCACCCCGTCCTGGCGCGGCGCATGAGCGGCGACCCACAGCAGACCCTCGGTGCCCTGCTGGCACGTCTGGAGGTCCGCGAGCGGCAGATCGCTGTGGAAGCAGAGGCCGCTCACGAGCAGATCGCGCAGCTGACCGCGCTGCTGGACGGACTCGCCCAGGCCGCCGAGCACATCACGATCACCCGCAAGACGCTCCTGGAACTGCCCGACGAAACGCCCTCGGCACCGGCCGCACCGACTCCGGCCCTGCCGGGCGGCCCCGCCTACCAGCAGATCATGGCCGTGTTCGCCGAAGCCGACGCTCCGCTACGGGCGAGGAGCGTGTGCGAGGCGATGGACCTGGACCTCGTGCCGAACAACATCAACAACGTCCGCATCAAACTGAAGCGCCTGACCGGGCGCGGAATCCTCGATGAGACCGAGCCGGGACTGTTCACCAGGCCGCGACCGTAACCGCCCGGCAGACCCACCGCCGGCCCCCTCACGTCGTTCTGCCAGCCCGCCGAGGAAACCCGTTGCGAGTGAGCCGCATCGGATGTCTGATTGATCGGCCACCGATCACGGGATGGAACATGAGTATGTCGCTGGCCACCCCCTCGTTGCACACTGCTCGCCTTCGACTGCGTGCCTTCGAAGACGCGGACGCCAACGACCTGTTCGCGCTGCAGAGCAACGCCTACGTGTTGCGCTACTGGGATGATCCACCGTGGACCGAACGCGCGCGCGCCGAGACGTTCATCACCCGTTGCCGAGAGATGGAAAAGGAAGGCACCGGGGCGCGGCTGGCCGTGGATCGTGTCTCCGACGGGGCGTTCATCGGCTGGTGCACCCTGAACAGGTGGAATCCGGACTTCCGCAGCGCGTCGCTGGGCTACTGCTTCGACGATGCAGCGTGGGGCCACGGTTATGCGACCGAGGCCGCGCGCGCTTTGCTGCGGTGGGCATTCGACACGCTGGACCTGAATCGCGTCCAGGCTGAGGTCGATACGCGCAACGTGGCTTCTGCCCGCGTGCTGGAGAAGCTCGGCTTCGTGCGTGAGGGGACGTTGCGGGAAGACTGCGTTGTCAACGGCGAGGTCTCTGACTCATGGGTCTACGGGCTGATCAGGCGGGAGTGGCGGCCGTCGTCCGAGCCGGCTCCCGCCCGGTGAGTCCCATCGCCCGGCACCTGGTATCGACCACACCCCGAACCACTGATCACTGCGCCTCATCCAAACTCAACGGCGAACCGGGTAAAGGCTCACATCTCGCCCTCTGATGCCGAGTTCCCTGGCGACCGCAGTGACCGTCTTCCCCGTGGAGTCGACGAGCGCGATGGCGTCCCGCTTGAACTCCTCGGTGTACCGCTTCGTGTACTTGTTTCCCACCTGGTGCTACTTCTTCTGGAATCTCATGTCCCAGTTTCCTGGTGTCCACGATCAAGGGGAAGCTTCACCCGGCCCCGTGCCCCCATCATTCACAGATCAACGAGCTACCTGGATCGAGCGACGGCAAACCGTGCATGAGTCGTCAGCGCTGTCCCCTGTCCGGCTCCTCCGTGCTAGAGCTCGGAGGGTGCGTCATGTGAAGTGCTGCGGCCGCGGAGTGTGACCAGGACGAGCAGCGCGGAGAACAGGGCGGCACTGCCACAGACGACGAAGCCGATCGAGTAACCGTGGCCGAGGGCGTCCAGGGCGAGTGGGTGCAGGTCGGCCAGTTTCGGGGAGGCCGCCGAGGCGCCGTTGACCGCGAGTGGGCCACCCTCCTCCAGTACAGCCGTGCCCGCGCCCTTCAGCGCCGGGGGCAGGGCAGAGTCGTGCAGGAAGTCGGAGAAGCTGCTCGCCGCGCGGCTCAGGGCGACGGCGCCGATGACGGCCGGGCCGAGGGTGAAGCCGAAGTCCCGCAGCAGGTTGGTGGTGGCGCTGGCCATGCCGGCCAGGTGCGTCGGCACGGTGTTGACGGCTGTCGCGGTGATCGACGAGACGGTGATCGCGAAGCCCAGGCCGACCAGACCGAGCGGCAGGATCAGCGAGGTGAAGGCGGTGTCGATGATCGGCAGCGTGGCCGCCCAGTAGTCGCCCGCCGCGATCAACAGCAGCCCGGCGCCAAGGAGTAGTCCGGGTGCGACCGTTCTCAGCAAGCGTTCCGTGAGCGGCAGCATCACCAGGGTGATGCCGTTGAGCAGGACGAAGGCGAGGCCTGTCCGCATCGGGGCCTGGTCTTGGACCGGGCCCAGCCGGATGCTGACGGAGTAGGCGGTGCCGAGGAAGGCGAACATCCCGACCACGGCCACGATCGAGGCGATGGCGAAGGCGCGGTTGCGGAATAGGTCCAGGCGCAGGAGCGGGGACGTGGCGTGCTTCTCGGCCAGGACGAAGGCGGCGAGGAACACGGCTGCCAGGACGAAGGCGATGACGATCGGGGGCGAGGCCCAGCCGTCCGTGGGGCCCTGGATGATGGCGTAGAGGAGGGCGAACAGGCCTAGGCCGATGGTGACTTGGCCCGCGATGTCCAGCGAACGGCCCTCGGGGGCACTGGAGTTGACGGCGAAGAGGGCGCTGACTGCGGCGCTCGCCACGGCGGCGGCGGTGACCACGACGAAGGACCATCGCCATGAGCCGTAGGTGGCGGTGACGCCACCGAGGAGCGGAGCGATGAACCCGCCGGTGGAGAGCAGGGCCGCCCACAGTGCGATGACGCGGGCCCGTTGTGCGGGTGAGGTGGCGCTGGCCGCCAGGATGGCCAGCGAGGTCGGGAAGAGGGCGGCGGCGCCGAGGCCCGCCAGGGCCTGCCCGGTCCAGAGTTGGTGGACGCCGGAGGCGGTGGCGCTGACGAACTCGCCGACGGCCAGCAGTGAAGCGCCGCCGACCAGCAGCCGTTTGCGGCCGAAGAGGTCCCCGAGCAGGCCGAAGGTCAGCTCGAGTACGGCGACCGGGAGCAGGAAAGCGTCGGAGATCCAGGTGAGTTGGGAGCCGACCGGGTGCAGGTCGGACTGGAATAGCCCGTTGAGGGTGGCCGGTATCGCCAGGCCGATCTGGGCCAGACAGACGGCGAGGAGACCGGCGACCAGGGTGCCGGTGGTCAGGCCGGGACCGGTGGCAGTTTTGGCGGAGGGTTCGGTCGTCATCGACACGGGGACTCCTGAGAGGCGGGAAGCTCGGGGTACGGGAGGGGGCGATTCGCGATCAGCGGGGACCGGTCAGCCGGCTCGGCCGGTAGTCGGCGAAGGCGGCGCCGTCGAGGCCCAACTCCTCTGCGCTGTACTGGAGTTCGGTGGCGGTGGCGGCGTCGTCCCAGTGCCGGGTCTCCAGCCGGTGTTCCACGGCGTGCAGACCGGCGACGACTTCGGCGGTGGTGAAGTTGCAGTGGTTCTGGCGGGCCACATACGCCTGTCGCAGCAGTGCGGAGTCACCGGCCACGCGCAACCGCCCGGCGAAGGCCGATTCCTGCTCCACGGGCACCAATTGGTCGGCCGTGGTGTGGATGTCCAGTAGCGGAACTGCCAAGCTCTGTCCGGCAGTTGAGGTCCTCTTCAGATGAGCTACTGCGGCCGGGTTGGCGGTGATGTGCGCGCCGCGGGTGAGCCGGTTCAGGTCGTTCCGCAGGTCGAGTCCGGCGTCGCGGTACAGGGCCGCGACCTGCTTGGCGTGGGCGGACTTGCGCAGCAGCCCGGCGTAGTCGACGCCCTTGTTCCAGGACGTGTTGCCGCCTGCGGACTGTTCCACCGACCAGCGCGCCGGGACGATGAACCCGAGCAGGCCCTGAGCCAGCCATGCGTACTGCTGTTGCTCCTGGCCCGCGAAGTCACCGTGTGCGGGCGGCTGTTGGCCGGGCGCCCAGTCGGACAGGTTGAGGTAGGCGGCGGCCAGGGCGATCCGGGCGCGTCCCGGCGGAGTCTGCTGCGCGGCTTCCACGGCCTTCGTCAGCCGGTCGGCGAGGGCGGCCGCGTCGGTCTGGTTGTCCAGGTTCACCAGGGCGTCGGCGTCGGTGGGGTCGAAGAACGTGGCCAGGGTGTACTCGGCGTCCAGCTGGTAGTTGTCCAGGTCGACACCGCCCGCGACCAGCCCACACAGGCCGAGCGCACCGTCGACGCGCCCTGCGCCGTCGCGGGCGATCTGAGCGTTGACGAGGCCGCCCATGGACTGGCCCACCGAGATGACCCGACTCGGCGTGCCGACCCGTCGGCGGAACGCGGTGAGTGCGGCGAACTGGTCCCGCTCGGCCGATTCGAGCGCCCACATCGAACCGTTCGGGTCGTAGGAGGAGCCGACGAGGGCATAGCCGGCGTCCAACAGGGCCTGGCGCGCCGCAGTCGACGGGGCGTCGGCAGCCGTCGTCGGACCGAAGCCGTGGCTGAACAGCAGGAGGGTGCCGTTCCACTCCTCGGGTTTGTCCGCGACCCAGGTGGCACCGTCGGTCAGGGTCCCGGAGTAGTGGGTGGCGGCGGTGGCGTGGGCGCCGGTCGCGGGCCCGAGCAGGGCGGTCGCGAGGGCAGTTGCGCAGGCGGCGGAGAGGGTGGAGAAACGGGGTCGGGGCATGGCGGCGGCTCCGCGAAGCGTGTGAGGACGGAGTGGCGGCGAACTTGGAGAGCGCTGCGAATGTAGGGCTCGTTTTTCACGGCCGTCAATAGACTGACCAATAATGAGGCGAACGGGTTCGGGTGCGGACGCGTGGAGTTCGGGTGAGGATCAGTCCAGCGTCAGAGTGTCCAGCAGTCGTGCGGCCGCCCGGGCCGCCGGGCGCTCCCAGCGGCTGGCCAGGCCGCGGAAGACGGTCTCCGCCTGCGCGGCCGGCCAGTCGCTCGGAAGGTGTTCGGCGGGCAGATGCGGGTCCCGCCGCACCAGGTCCAACCAGTCGGTGTGCAGCAGGAGTTGACCCGCGAGTTCGTCCCCGGAGGCGGCTGCGGGCAGTGGGTCGGTGCGGTCCCAGCGTTCCAGGAACGCCCGGTACCGGGCGCCGATGGTCGGCACGTCGAAGGCCTGCTCCAGCACCTCACGGACGTCGGTTGGCGACTCCACCTCCGCCCGGAACACCCGCAGATACGGTTCCAGGCCGAGGTCCGCCACCATCTCGCGGACGTCGACACGCGCAGGGGCCACCCACAGGCCGTTCTGCAACGGGCCGAAGCCCGCCCACATCAGGCGGGAACGCAGATCGTGCCGTTCGCGGCTCCACGCCTCGGGCAAAGAGAACCCCACCATCGTCCACCGGCCGTCCCAGTCCCGGTTCACCGCGCCCGTGCGCCAGATCCGGTCCTTGCCGTCCGTCAGCACCTGGACGGCGTGCGGCGTCAGCGCGAAGTACGTCTTCCGCCCCTGCCGACGACGCTCCAGCAGATCGCGTTTGACCATCCGGTTCAGGGTGGTCCGCACCGCCTCCTCGGTGCTACCCGACCGCCCGAGGGCGGCGATCACACTGCCCGACGACACGGCGATGGGCCGCCCCAGTACATGCACGCCCAAGAAGGTCAGCATCAGGGACTGGGTGCGCGGCTCGGGGCCGCTCTCGGCGGCGGATCCGACGGCGACATCAACACTGGTCACCGCCACAGCGTAGGCCCGAGGCGGGTGTGCGGTGCCTTCACCCTGGGACGTATCTCACTTTTTTAACGGCAATTGACGAACAGCCTTACGTGAGAAGTCAGGCCGACCGGGTTCAGCAGTCTGCGGGCCAGGAACTGGAGCCGCCGAGTTCCCGGGATGGAGTCGCACCAAGGACACCGTTGGCGGATTCTGGTCCGGCCCAGGTGATCTCCTGATCGCGGGATGACGGGCTCGTCTGGCGCGGGGCCGCGACCGTGACGTGAGGAAGTTGTCGCCGCATCCTCGTGTTCCTGGCGAGGTGACCGTACGAACCGCCGAGGTGGCGTTTCTCGCGTGCCCGAAGAGCTGCGTATCCATGCAGGTCCGTGAGGCGTCTATCCGGTGGGCCGCGCGGGGTACGGCGCGCAGACGCACACCCGGCGTACGACCGTCGACGGGTTCAGCCCGAACAGCACGGGAGCAGGCAACTGCGTCGGGTGAACGCCCACCCGAAGGCAGGCTTCTCGTGCACCGTCTCCTCCCGCGCCTTGATCATCCGCGTGCCGATGTTCACGTCCTTCGCCCACGACAGCACCAGGCCCCAGCGCAGCGCCCGCAGCTCTCGCGCCGCCGCTGCGGACCTGTCCGACTCGCGCGGGTGCGTTCGAGGACCACTCAAACCTCGTTGGTCGGGGAGACGTTCCAGTTCGGGTCCAGCGCCTCCCGCGGACGCCAGCCGGTGATCCGGAAGAGAGGGACCAGGTCCTCGGGACTTCCGGGTGGAGACGTAGCAGCCGCACATGACCCCGCTGTGCCAGCGGCGGCTCCGCCCGAGGCACCCTCGGCGGCCCGCGTCCTGGCGGGGTTGGCTTCCGGGCGATGTGTGCTCGCGTTGCACCATCACTCCGTCCGAGCCGGGGAACTCGCCGCGCAGCGTGCGCAGGCGCGCACCCGGCGGGTATCAGCGGGCCGGCAGCGCGTCCAGGCGGGGAGGATGATCGGCCGGCCAGGTAACGCTTCCATGGCTGCTGTCTACGCAGCCTTGGTCTTGTAGCGAATTCGATCGCAGCGGCCGATCCGAGGGCTCGCCCTTGCCTGCGGCCCTACAGCCTGTGCAGCGGCGGTTCATGGCGGACTCGATACGGCATCCGGGCGATCACTCGGGCGTGATCGGCCGGAAGTCGCCAGAGGTGGGGGAGAGTCCTACAGGGAGGCGCAGGTACAGCACGGCGCTCCGGACGCTGGAGGAGACGATCGTATGATCGATAGCGGTGACGGTGACGAACATGTACCCGTGCTGATTGCCGGGGGATCGCTCGTAGGACTGTCTGCATCGTTGTTCCTCGGGCGCCTGGGTGTCCGTCACCAGGTTGTCGAACGCCGCACGACGCTGTCGGGGCACCCGCGCGGCCGGCGCACCAACATGCGGACGATGGAACTCTTCCGGACCGCAGGCCTGGAGCCGGCGATCCGCCGGGCGGCGGGAACCCTGTCTCACAACCGGGGCATCCTCCGGGTGGACACCCTGCACGGCGAAAACCGAGAGTGGCTGCAGGCGCCGGTCACCGGCAGACCGCCCGAGCACGGTCTTTGTTCGGCAGTTCGCTGCGATTGCCCCCAGAGCGATCTCGAACCGGTGCTGCTGCGGGGCATCAGGGAACTCGGTGGGGACGTAGGGTTCGCGACGGAGCTGATGTCGTTCACGCAGGACGGTCGTGGGGTAGCGGCTGTCGTGCGCGACACGGAGTCCGGCGAGTCCCGTACGCTGCGCTCGGACTACCTGCTCGCCGCCGATGGGTCACGCAGCACCGTGCGTGAGCGGCTCGGCATCGGGCAGACGGGACCGGGAGTTCTGTTCCACCGCCTCAGTATTGTCTTCCGCAGCAGGATGTTGCGCGAGATGGTGGGGGAGGACCATTTCGTCCTGTGCTACGTCACCGATCCTGCGGGCCAGGGCGTGCTGCAGCCCGTGGACGACAAGGAGCGCTGGGTCTTCCAACTGCCCTGGTTCCCCGAGAGGGGACAGACGGCCGAGCAGTTCACCGACGAACTGTGCACCGAGCACATCCGCGCGGCGGCCGGGATGCGCGACCTGGATATCGAGATCACCAGCAAGGCGCCCTGGTGCGCCGCGGAGCGGCTGGCGGACGTCTACCGGGACGGCAGGGTGTTCCTCGTCGGTGACTCGGCGCACGAAATGCCGCCGACCGGAGCCTTCGGCGCCAACGTCGGCATTCAGGACGCACACAACCTCGCGTGGAAGGTCGCCGCCGTCCTCCGTGGCTGGGCGGACCCCCGTCTGCTCGACACCTACGAGGCCGAGCGCCGCCCCCTGGCCCAGGCCATCAGCGCACGGTCGACCTCTCAGGCACGCAGCGACCAGAGCTCCGGCTATACCGCGAGGAAATCGGCGGGCTACTCCGAGGTACCGATCACGGTGGCGCTGGGATACCGCTACACGTCCCCGGCGGTGGCCGGCGCCGGCGGACCCGTTGTCCCCGACCTGTTGCGCCTGTGTGCTGACCCGGGTACCCGCGCCCCCCACATGCAGGTCGTACGCGACGGTGAGGTCCTCTCCACCATCGACCTGTACGAGCGCTCCTTCGTCCTGCTCTGTGGGCGCCCGGACTGGTCTGAAGCGGCGCGCAGGGCGGCCGAACGGCTGGGTGTGCCGCTCGAGGCCCACCTCATCGGCAGGGGAGCCGAATACGACCTCGACACCGGAGAGGGTCCTGACTGGTCGGCCGTTCATGGGACGACACCCGACGGCGCGGTCCTCGTGCGCCCGGACGGCTTCGTGGCCTGGAAGACCGACGATGGACCGGCAGCCGACGGACGCGAACTGGACCACGTGATCCGGCGGCTACTCGGACGGTGAACGACGGCCGACGACCGTGCTCCCGCACGCTTACGGCAGGGGTGCCGTTGGTGAATGCGAGCGAGGAAGAGTTCGGCCCGAAGGCCATAGAGGCTGGGCTTTTCGCCGTACAGAAAGGGCAGCTGAGGTTGATCACGGTCGACCGGTACATCTACCGAGGGGCCGCCGGGGATCTCGGGAAGATCGCCGGATGAGTGCCGGCGTCGGTTGTGGTCTGCTCGCGCCGGTGGAACGTCCGACTGTGACCACGTGATGGGCGGTGGAGTACTGATACTTCTTCCACTGCTCGACAATCGTGTCACAGCCAGCCCTCGACGCCCGGCGACTGTTCACGGGAGGAGGGGAGGCTGGACCGGCCTGGGGCGGCCGACATCGGCCTGATCGACATGACTGCCCGCTACGCGTTGTGCGCTGGGTTCCACACGGTCGTCGAGGGGACTCCGTACGCCGACCGGTGTGGCGCGATGATCGAGGGCCACGTCCGCGACCATCGGGCACCACGCGCTGTTGCTACCTCGAAGTGCGGCTGCAGGAGACCCTCGTACGACACGGGACGAAGCCCGCCGAGCTGCTGGCGCGGCCACCATCACGAGGTGTCAGCGGTCACGTCATTCCCCACGATCCGCATGATCAGCCTCAGGTGATTCCCCACCCCCGTGGTCACGGCTCCCCATCGGGGTGGTGAAGAACGCGTGTGCCCGGGTGCAGAAGGCGGTGGCGGTCTCCTTGCGCTCGTCGGTGAGGATCTCGCTGTAGGCGAGGCGGGAGTGGTCGTCGACGGCGGTGTGGGTGTAGCTGTAGCCGGTGCCGGAGCGGGTTTTGCGGCCCGCCTGCCGGCCGAGGACCTTGTGTCCGCCGCCGTCGGGGATGTTGCCGAGCTTCTTGATGTCCATGTGCACGAGTTCGCCGGGCCTGTCGCGTTCGTAGCGGCGTATGACGCGGCTGGTGGCCCGGTCCAGGTGCGTGAGGCGGGCCAGGCCGTAGCGGGTCAGCACCCGGTGCACGGTGGCCGGGTTCAGGCGCAGCAGGTGGGCGATACGGGCCGGTCCCCAGCGGCGCAGGACGCGGACCTTGATGATCCGGCGCTCGGTGCGGGCCGGTATCCGGCGGGGGCTGCGGTGCGGGCGGCTGGAACGGTCGGTCATGCCCGCCTCGCCGAGGGCGCGGTAGCGATCGGCCCACCGCTGGGCTGTCGTCGGCGAGACCTGGAAACGCTCTGCCGCACGTCTGAGCGGCCAGCCGTCCTCGACTACGCAGCGGGCCAGGCGCAGACGGCCGGTCTCGGTCAGGGGTGCGTTACGGTGTGGCACGAGGGCCTTTCGCTTGGTGTAGACGTCGCAATCCACACCGAACCGGAAGGCTCTCACCTGTTCAAGATCCCTCAGCCGAGACCTGGCTCACCCGTCCACAACCTCCCGGGTCAGTACACCTAGCCCGCCTGCAAGACGAAGAACAGGAAGCACAGGAAGCGCGGCATGGTCTCAATGACTTCGGGAAACAGCTCGCGGGCGGCTGGATCAGGATCCGGCTCGCTGATGACCGTTATCCGGAAACCGGCCCCGATGAAGGCCTCGATCATCGCGTGCAGCGGCCTGTGCCATCTGCTCACCAGGGCGGTCTGGCCGCCCATGGTCCACTCTACGGTCCAGTTGGTGGTGTCGAAGTAGTTGTACTCGGCCTCGCGACCGGCCTCGCGGTGTATGAGGTTGATGGCAAAGGGATGGTCGACAGACGCGATCAGCCGACCGCCGGGCCTGAGTACGCGTCGCAGCTCGGCCAGCGCCGGCCCCCAGTCCTCCAGGTAGTGCAGCACCAGGGACGCCGCTACATCGTCGAACGTGTCATCAGCGTAAGGAAGCGGGCTGCCCAGGTCCGCCACCCGCAGGTCCGCACCGTCGCCGAGCCGCTGCCGAGCCAGCTCCAGCATCCCGGCACTCGTGTCGAAGCCACTCACAATGGCGCCACGGTCGCGCAGCGCGGCAAACAGGGCCCCCGAGCCGCAGCCCGCGTCGAGGATCCGCCGGCCGGCCACGTCTCCAGCGAGGGCCAGCATCGCGGGCCGCTCGTAGTAGGCATTGACCAGGTTGGTTTCGTTTGCGGCCGTGTACGCCTCGGCGAAGCTGTCGTAGTCGTTGGTCTTCGACGGATCCACACTCACTGCGGACGGCGAGACCAGCTTGGTGGAAATCGCGTGCTCTTGGCGCTCGCTTGAGATCATGGTGCGGGAGACGTGCGCTGCAGCAGTTCGGTTCCGGGCCGCTCCCGATCGCCCTCACATCCTTGAAGATCCAACGAGCCGTGCGTTCAAGCGTCATGTCATGTCGGCCTCAGGAACAGGCACTCATCGTTTCCCCTGGTAGTAGGTTTACGTCCGTGACGAAAATGGCTTCCGTCCGGGACGGATCCCGGGACGAAACGACGGCGGTCCGTACGCGGTTGGTGGAGCGGACGTGTGCCTGGTGCGGCGCGGCGATGACGTACAGCGGCCGGGGCCGGCCCCCCAAGTACTGCACACCTGCGCACCGCACCCGGGCGTGGGAGGTGCGCACCGCGCAGGCCCGTGCGCAGCGGCCCGTCACGGCCGGAGGCCGCACACATGGTCCGGTCCGTGAGGTGGTGGAGCGGACGATGACCCGCACCCTGACTGTCACGATTCCCGCGCCGCCTCGTCTGGCGGTCAGGGTGACCGGCCAGCCCTACACACTCCCCGGGGACGCGGTGGAGTGGGTGGAGGCCCTCAAGGCCCTGCGGGATGTAGCGGGGGCCGGCAGATCTACCCGTTCCGCGAGCAGCTGGCGAAGATCTGCGACCGGACTGCGCAGGTGCTGCGGGAAGCCGTGCCAGTCTGACCGGTCGGCAAGCCTGACGACCACCGCGGTTGTGCCGTCCGGGACGTCGCCCGCCGCCGGGAGGCGGGAGCCCGTGAGTGCGCGTAGCAGTCGCGCAGGCGCACGAGGGGACCGCCCGCATCGGCCGGTGCGAATCGTCGTGGCGTACCGGCAGCGCGCTGCGGGGCGGTGGTGATCGTAGCAGCGCGACCGAGGACCACTCGGTGCGCTTTCACCAGTACCACCTGGAGGACATGGCCCGGGTGCGGGTGCGGAAGTTCTGCGAGGTCGAGGACCGCGAGGTCCGTCCAGGATGAGATCGGCAAGGGCTACGAGCTGACCAAGTCCCAGGTCGTCCCGATCACCGATGAGGATCTGCGCAACTTGCCGCTGCCGACGGCGAAGGCTCTGGAGATCCACGGGTTCGTGCCGTGGGAGTCCATCGACGCCCTCCGGATCGGCGAGGGCTACTACCTCCAGCCCGACGGCCCGGTGGCCGCGAAGCCGTACGAGCTGCTGCGCCAGGCGTTGCAGCGGTCCGCGCGGGTCGCGGTGACGAAGTTCGCGTGGAGCGGCCGCGAGCGGCTGGGGCTGCTGCGCGTGCGGGATGACGTGATCGTGCTGCACGCGATGCGCTGGCCCGACGAGGTCCGTGACCCCTCCGAGCTGTACCCGCCGGCGGCGGACGTGTCGGACGCGGAGGTCGACGAGGCGGTGGAGCTGATCGAGCGGATGACCACCGACCACCTGGAGGGCCCCGACTTCGTGGACCACTACACGGAGGCGCTGGAGAAGGTGATCGAGGCGAAGCGGGAGGACCGAGAGCTGCCCCAGGTGCCGGAGCCGGAGAAGCCGGCGGGCAAGGTGCTCGACTTGATGGCCGCCTTGCAGGAGTCCGTGGACAAGGCGAAGTCCTCACGCGGCGAGGACACCGGCACCGACGCGCAGGTCCACGAGATGCCCGCGAAGAAGACCACGGCCAAGACACCCGCGAAGAAGCCGGCCGCGAAGAAGGGCACGACGGCGAAGAAGTCGGCTGCGAAGAAGCCGGCCGCCCGCAAGCCCCGCCGCAGCGCCTAGCGGGCGGTGCTCAGAGGCGCGTGCTGATGTGACGCACGGCTGTACCCCACTGAGCCTCTGCCAACTTGAACCCGCAGCTCAAAGGGCTGGCGTGCTGGCCTTCCGGGGTGCTCGCGCTGGTCGTGGGCGGCAGTCTGCGGGGTAGATCGTCCGTCAGCGGCCCTGCCGCCATCGTTGTCCTCAGCGGGGTGTCCCTGGGGCTACAGTCGCTCGGCCCCCGTGGCTGGCCCACAGGTCTTCTCCAAGAGGGTGAACGACTTGGGTGCACCGCCCGGCTGCGGTTTTCCTGCCTTGTGGCCGACGGCCCGGTAACCGGCGTCCAGGTAGTAGGCGTTCAGGCGCGCGTTGCCAGCCAGGCAGTCCAGACGCACGAACGCCCGCCCCGTCGCGGCTATGCGGCGCTCTGCGGCACTCAGCAGGAACCGTCCCGTCCCCGGCTGGCGTTGCTGCGGTCCACCATCAGCCGATGTACGTAGCCAGCCACCGGCGGCTGTGGTCCCCAGGCGTCCTCGTCCTCCCACCACAGCTCCCATGCCCCGGCCACGCGGCCATCAGCCTCGGCGAGCCAGACTGCACCACTCGCCATGGCCCTGCGGAAGTGGTCCTCGTCGAGCTGACCGGGCTGCCACTGGCCGGTGATGCCTTGGGCGAGCATCCAGTGGGCAGCGTCGTCACGCATACGGACGAGAGTGGCAAGGTCGGTCTTCTCAGCGAGGCGGAAGTGCAGATCGTTCACGTCACGGTCCTCGCATGGGCTCGCACGGGCGCTCGATAGCACTGGCCAGGTTGATGCGGAGATCGTCGACCGCCCCACCGATGGCACCTGCCTTCCAGAGCTGGGCGGACACCGAGCTCTCTTCAGCGTTGCCCATCCGAGGTCAGGACGGCTGAGGAGATTAGCGATATTTGGGCAGCATTGGGCTTTGCGGCAGATCCGTCACGACTTCAGCCGTGGCCCTCTACGATCCGGTGCATGCTGGATCCCGAGGTGTTGGAACGGATCACCGCGCGGCGCGCGGAACTGGACGAACTCGAAGAACAGCTGGTTAAGCAGCTGGCGGAGGTACGAGCTGAGCGTGACGAACTCGCCGTCGCCGAACGGGTCCTTGAACGGGTGAGCGAGCAGTTCGCCGACGAACGCGTCTCGGCCGCGCCGACGCCAGGGCAGGTGGGTGGACGGGCGGTGATGCTGATCCCGCACCGCACGTCAGGCGTGGAAGAGGCCGCTCTCCCGTCGGACTACCAGCGCATCCTCGCCGCCGTGCGGCAGGGCGCCGGACCGGTCATGGCTCGGCAGGTTGGCGAAGTGCTGGGGGTAGACGTCAGCGTGCGGGCCAAGCTGGAGCCGCTGCGCGGGAAGCTCGTCAGGCTCGTCGATCGCGGCTGGCTGCGGAAACTGCCCGGCGGCCGGTTCACCACCCGCCTGTGACCAGGGACGCTGCCGCCCGGAGTGATGCGGCGCAAGCGTAACCCCGGTGCCCCCGACGGCCGTTGGAATTGTGTGACGAAAACCAAGGAACACGTCGAGGACACCTGCCAGCTTGTCTACCAGTGCCGTCTGCCGCTGTCCACGCGCACCGCCAACCACCTCGCCGATCTGCTACGACGCCACCTGAAGGCGATACGGTCCAGGTGGCGGATCCTGTCGCCCGGGAAGATCGCGGTGATCGTCCTGGCCGTACTGCGTCACGACCAGCGCCTGGCCGACATGGCCGGCGGCAACGACGTCTCCGAGTCCACCGTCCGCCGCTGGCGCGACGAACTGATCACCCTGCTCGCCGCCCAGGCCCCGCGCCTGGACCGCGCCCTGAAGAAGATCACCGAGCAGGGCGGGGAGGTCGTCCTGATCGACGGCACCCTCATCCCCACCCAGCGCCGCACCGGAAAGGCCGACCGGCGCAACTACTCCGGCAAACACCACCATCACGGCCTGCACTTCCTCGCCCTGACCGACGAACGCGGCCGCCTGATCTGGATATCCGCCGCCCGGCCCGGCCGCACCCACGACAACACCGCCGCCCGCCACGACCACATCCTGGCCCACCTGCGGGCCGCCGGCCTCGGAGCCCTCGCGGACCTCGGCTTCCGCGGCCTGGACAACGACGTGCGCGACCCCGTGATCGTCACCGGCTTCCACGCCAGCCGCACCCACAAGCTCACCCCCGTCCAGAAGACCGCCCACCGGGTCCCTGCCGTCGGGCGCGCGCCGGTCGAGCACGGCTTTGCCCACCTCAAGAACTGGCGGATCCTCACCAAGCTCCGGACCGATCCCGCTCGCGCAACGCGTCTCCTGCGCGCCCTGCTCGTCCTGACGAGCCTCGAAGTCAACCGCTGACAGACGATCTACCCCGCAGACTACCGCCCGCGACCAGCGTGAGCACCCCGAGGACCGGTCACACCAGCCCTTTGACCTGCGGCTTCAAGTTGGCGGAGGCTCAGTCCCATCAACGACTCAACTGATCGGCATGACACTGCCTAACTCCTGAGCCACAGTCAGGAGCGGAGCCGTCGGAGAATGCCGGGAGCCAGCGTCGAAGATCGCTGGGTACAGTGCAGGCGCATTGCCCCGATGACCCCGTCGCCGAGGAGGCCGTCCCATGGAACCCGTCACGCTGATCACCGGTGGCTCGACCGGTATCGGCGCCGCCACCGCCCGCGCCCTGCTCAAACAGGGCCACCGCGTGGCCGTCACCGGACGCGACGCGGGCAAGCTGGCCGCCTTCGCCACCACCGCGGGGGCGGGCGAGCGGCTGCTGATGATCACCGGCGACGCCAGCGAAGCGGATGACGTCGCCGCCGCCGTCCGCCACGTGCTGGACACCTGGGGCCAGCTGGACAACGTCATAGCTAACGCTGGTTTCTCCCTGCCCGGCAACCTGGAGACCCACGCCCCTGAGGACATGCGCGCCATGATTCTCACCAACGTCCTGGGCCCCGCCCTGCTGATCCAGGAGACCCTGCCCCACCTGAGGACCTCCAAGGGCCGAATCGTGATCATCGGGTCGGTCGCCGGCGTCCGCCACACCCCCGGCAACCTCTACTCCGTCACCAAGTGGGCCGCCCACGCCCTCGCCGAGAACACCCGCCTCCTGGTCGGCCAGGACGGAGTCGGCGTCACCGTTGTCGCCCCCGGCATCGTGGACACCCCCTTCTGGCACGCCCGCGGCGGTACCCCCGAGGCAGCCGCCACGATGACCGCCGAGCAGATCGCGGACACCATTGTGTTCGTCATCAACCAGCCCGCGGGCGTGGACATCAACCACATCACGGTGCGGCCGACGGGGCAGGTGGGCTGAGGTAGAGCTCCCAAGGGTCGTACGGGAAGGCGCCCTTCGCTCCGCCAAGCATGGTGTGGCGCGGGCCGGGGCGCCTTCGGACCTGGGCCGCCACCCCGCGGCGTTCCTGAGCACCGTTAGCGCCGTTGCCTTGATCATCTGGCTTTGGACTTGAGAAGGCTTCCGCATTCCGAACGTGATCGTGTGGTTCGAGGTTGGTGGGCATGAATTCGTGCTGTAGGCGGGAGAGATGGGGCGGTTCGTGTGCTCGTCTCGTCCGTGGAGGTGGCTGTGCCCTCGGTGCTGGGAATGCTGGAGCGTGGCTGGTTCCGCGGGTCGCCCCGCCGCCTGTCCGCGATTGGCACAGCGTCCGGGGCGGTGATGGTCGGCCTCGGCGTCCTTCTCGCTCTCACCGGGAATGACGTGTGACAACGCACCGGAAACGTTGCGCGGGTCGCCGGTTACTGAGACACGCTCCTAGCCCGCGCGAGCCGATGATCACCTGGTACGTTCGCTGGAGACTTGAAGGGGCACCCGCCGTCTGTCGGCCGCTGCCCCTCTCTTCTCGCCCGAACGCCTTCGTCGGGAGCCGGATCCGCTGGTATCGTCCCTCATATGGACCAGAACGGATCCCAGGTGCCGCCCTTCGAGCCGGAGGAGTACGCGCGCGTCGAGGCAGCCGCCCACATCGCCGGCAAGTCGCCCGCGGACTTCGTCCGCGAAGCCGCACTCAAGGCTGCCGATGACCCGTTCCTCAAGGCCCTCGGCCATGCCCGCGACCGCGTCCCACAGCTCGCCGAGGTCTTCGCCACCCAGGACACCGGCGTAGCCGACACCGGCACGGCCGCCTGGCCCGACCCCGCACCCATGGGCAGCCGCGACCTGCACGAGTTCCCACAGCACGGTCACGCTGCGTGACCCGCTTCCTCACCCCGCAAGAGCTTCTGCAGATCGCACAGACCCTCCCAGGCGACCCGGCCTGTCTCGACCTGGGCGTGCTGGACGCCGCGTGCGCCCGGGTCCAGGCCCACTACATGGGCCGCGACGTGTACGCCAGCGACTGGCTCAAGGCCGCGGCCATGCTGGAGACCATCGCGCTCCACGAACCGCTCGAGGCGAAGAACGAGTTCTTCGCCTGGCTGGTCGCCGAGACGTTCCTCAACACCAACGGCATCGTCCTGCACTATGAGCCGGAAGAAGCCCTCGCGCTCGTCATGCGGGCCAAGCACAAGGGCGCCCGGGTACAGGAGATCGCCGCGCAGCTGCGCAGCTGGTCGACAAGCTGAGGACCTCGCCCGCGGGGGGCCTACCACTATGCGTCTTCGGCCGGTACCTCGAAGGTGATGGCCTGCTCGTTGTCCGCCTTATCTGCAGCGCTCAGTCGTTCGATCTTGTACTTCTCGTTCAGGACTTTCGCCTTCAGCCCCCAGGACAGCGCACGTGCCCGCATTCCGTTGTCCCCGGTGACCACGGTGACCGGGGCCGGGGCGATGGCCTGCTGCAGATGGCAGGCGCGGGCGACGATCTCATCGTCGTTGTTCGGCAGCCGCACATGCCCGGGCTCGTCTAGCAGGAGATCGACGACGGTCTCCCCGTTATTGACGACGGCACGGCCGGCGGTCTCGATCTGGCCGAGCGTCTGTTCCAGGAGCGCGAAGACTGCACGGGCCCGCTTCCGGACGCCGGTGTCGTGGGCGTCGTACGACTTCTTGTCGATCTCGTCGATCACGACGTGCGGGATCATCACGGACGTACCCGGACCGAAGAGCCGGTGCCAGGGAATCTTGTCGAAACGCATGTAGTGCAGCAGGTCGTTGGTGTCCAGGACCACCGTTCGTACCCAGTGACTCGTGAACCGGTCTTTCACACGACGCAGTTCATTGGCCAGTTCCATGAAGTAGGAACGCAGGTCGCTCAGTTCGGTGTTGATCAGGAAAGTCCACCGGTCGGGAGTGTACTGGCCGTGCACGATGGCGTTGTAGCGTTCCCCGCGCAGCCGCGCCGCTATGGCCTGGTCGGCGAACGTCTCCAGGAGTTCGGCCGCGGCCTGATCGGTCCGTTGGTCGTACTGGCGTACCACCGGAATGACGGCCTTCTCCCAGTCCTTCACGTCATCACTCGCCAAGCTCACCAGAACGGGCCCGGGCCTGGGGAGGTGGGGGACGGCGTTCTGCACGTCGTTGAGCCCTTGCCACGTCAGGCGCTCCAGCAGGTCGACCGCCTGATCGCAGGTGGCGCCGGGTCTCAACAGCATGCAGTGCTCCTCACGGTGTGCCGTCCGCAACCGAACGGAGCTGAGCTTAGGCTCCGTTCGGAGACGCTCTGAGTCATCACGGCAGCCAGCCTGTGGGGCGCCAGGACGACCTGCCTACACCGCGCGCCGTCCTCTCACGCCACGCCACCGCCAGACCACGATCCTGCTCGGCCCGTTTCTCACGGTCCGTGCTGCTTGGTCAGGCGGTCCTGGTTGTGCTGAGGACGATGGCCTGATGGGCGCGCTGGGAGAAACCGACGACTCGGGGGTCACGACGCCATGGCGCCATGGCGCGTACGACGTCGGTGAGATAGTCGGCGGCGCGGGCGGAGCGCACGCTGCTGAGGATGACGATCGCTCGTTGTCCGTCGACGAGGGCTCGGTCGAGTTCGCCGCGCTGGAGGTGGGCAGTGGCTACGAGGGTCATGCGCAGGCCGACGGACCGGGTGAAGTCGCGCGCGGACATGGGCGTGGCCCGCTCGTTCCACCGCAACGCGGCAGCGGGCAAGTTCAGGTCGCGGTGGATCTCGACGGCGTCGGCACTCATCCGGGCAGGCGTGTAGTAGCGGATCCACGAGGGCTCGGGCCCGGGGGCGGTGTCCGCGCGTTCAAGGAGCCGTTCGGAGTCGGCGAGCGCGGCCGCGGCGGCGCGACGGTCACCGAGGCGGGCGTGCGCGCGGGCCTCGATGAGCCGGGCGAGCGCGAGAACTCGGGGGGCCGCCTTGTGGCGGGCGCGGTCGTAGGCGTCCTGCGCCATGTCCACGGCCGCGTCGGGGTAGCCGCGCAGGGTCGTCTGGAGGGCCAGGTTGGTCAGGACGTGGCAGCCCACATTCATGCTGCCTGCGGCCTTCGCCATCCGCAGGGCCTGGATGAAGTGCCGTTGCGCGAGGGCATGGCACCACATGTCGAGCGCGCTCCAGCCTGCGACACGGGCCAACTCGGCGGTGCCGGCGTACAGTTCCCGGCCCACAGCGTCGGTGTAGCCGCCGTGCAGGAGCGGGATGGCGCGTTCGCGCAGGATGCGGTCGACCTGGGAGGCCTCGCGGGTGCCTCCGCCGTACCGGGAGTCCTGGCGCTGCGCGTGGGCGGCGGCCTCCCACAGCGCGTCCAGGTCCTGGCGGCCGACGCGGCGGCTCCCGGGATGGGAGGCGTCCGGGTCCGCGGGGACGGCGAGCCACCGGCTGAGCGGCGTGGTGTAGGCGCCGAGAGCGAAAGCGCCGGTGAGGAGATTACGGCGGTGCACGGTGCTCCAGAACTGGGCGGCGTTGTGGACGGCGGTGTGGGTGTCCCGGTGGAAGTCCAGGCCGACGTCGACGGCCTTGCGGGAAGCGGGCATGCCGATCTCGGCCGGGTCGACGGGCCGGCCTAATCGGTCGGCCAGCGCCTGGGCTATGAACCGGGGCACGGGCTCGCGGGGGACCATGCCCCGCGTCCAGTTCTTCACGCTGGTTTGGGTGTACGAGCGGGGCTCCCCGGCTTCCTCGGCCAGGGCGTTCACGCGGCGGGCCAGCGCATGCTTGCTGATCTTGGCAGTCTCGATCAGCTCAGCCAGGGCCGTGTTCCCCGTCTCAGCCGAGACCTCACCGAGCGTCATGCCGGATGCCTCCTCAGGGGCCGGATTCAGCTGGATGTTCCACCCTTCAGAACGAGCCAGGGCGACTGAGCGTAGTGGCGAGCGCGGTCATGTAGGGGCCGTTCTCCGTTGTGAGCCCCTTTGTGAGCCTGTGCAGGCCGGAGTCCCGGTCTTGTATTTCGGTATCGCAATCCCGTTCGAAAGGGGGGTATCTCGTGCACCAGCCTGTGACCCGCCGTGAGTGCCTCCTGGCGTCCTCTGGGCAGCTGCCGGACCTGGACCTCGTGAAGGTTGCCAGCGGGCCCTTCGGTGTAGAGGTCGGCCTTCAGATGACCCGGGCAGCGGCCGCCGCCTGCATCAGGATGTGGCGTGCCTGGTGTGCGGTGTTACGCGGCGGCGGCAAGGAGTTCGGCAACGCCCTGGGTCCGGGTGTAGGGCTGGAAGCGGGGGAGGAGGTTTTCGACGAGCTTGATGCAGCGGGGTGCGCCGATACGGCGAGCCAGGAGCAGCGCCTCCGTGGCGGCTGCTGCGGCAGGCACGGGTTCTTCCTGGTCGAGAAAACTCGTGGCCTGGTAGGTGAGGAACACGCCCTTCGTCTTGTCCCGCGAGGCGGGCAGGAGGCGTTCGCCCTCGGTGATGAGCTGGTGGGCGCGGCGGGTGTCGCCGAGGTCGAGGAGCGTCTGGCCGGAGTCAACTGCGAGGTCGGCTTCGGATACCCAGGCGCACCAGCCGGGGCGGTCGGTGCCCGCGTCGTTGAGGTGCTGTTCGGCCGCAGCGAGGGCGCGCAGCACGGACCGACGGTCGCTGGGGTCGTGGCGCGCGGCGAGGGTGCGGGCGAGACGGAGCTGGAGGAGGCAGCGGGCGGCGGGGTTCTCGGCGCGGGTCAGAGCGTGTTCGAGGATGTCGGCTGCCGTCGTGTGCTGGCCGCGCCAGGCGGCCTGGTAGGCGAGGTCGCCCAGGAGGCCGGCGCCCATGTCGCGGTCGCCGACCGCGTGGGCGTTGTGCAGGCCGGCGATCCAGTGCTGGCTGGCGTGGGTGTGATGCCCCAGGTCGAAGCGGTGCCAGCCGGTGGTCTGGGCCAGGGAGGCTGCGAGGGTGTGCAGGCGCAGCCTGAGCCCGGCCGTGCAGCGGCCGTGTTCGAGGAGTTCGGTCACGGTGGCCAGGTGCGCGTCCAGCAGGGCTGGGGTGTGCTGCCGCTGCTCGGTGGGGAGAGCGGCCAGGTGCCGGGTGGAGGCCTCCAGGAAGGCGACGAGATCGTCGCTGACCTGCTGTTTGCCGTCCCGTGCCTGAGCGAGCGTGTCGTGGGAGCCGCTGGCCCAGTCCGCGGCCAGGGCGGACAGCGCGGTACCGGAGATCGTCAGGAAATTTCGGCGTTCCATTGCGGTCAGCAGGGCCTCTCTCAGAGCGGGCACGGAACTGTGGGGGCCGAAGGGAATGACCCCGTTGGCGGTGAGCGGCAGCCAGTTCGGCCAGTCGTCGGCCCGGACGATGCTTGCCGGCCAGTCCAGGGCCTCGGCGATGTAGATCTGGGACTCTTCGTTCGGTTTGACGCCGCGCTGCCATTTGCGCACCCGCGCCTCGTCTGTACCGGAGTGCAGGCCACGCCGACCAGCGGCGGCATGGATGCCGGCCACGAATTCGTCCATCGTCTTGCCGGCCGCTTGGCGAGCAAGTACGAGCGGGTGCGGGGTGGATGCTGCCACACCGCCAGTCAAGCACTCAGCGTTCATGAACGGTTACTGCTTGATGTAAGGGGACCCCCTCCGGGACCCCCCTCAACCTGTCGACTGCATCGAACAGTTGAGCCCAACCTTGGGTGTGCAACGCACCGCCGCCGGACGACACGGGCCGGCGGCGCCCGGTCCGCCCGGCCCACGAGCGCCAGGCAGGAGCCAGCCGTCACAACTCCTTCTTCGGCGAGGTCATAAGTGACAGATGCCCTGGTCTTCGCACCCCACCCCGATGACGAAACACTCGGGTGCGGGGGAAGCATCGCCCATCACACCGCGATGGGCCGCACCGTACACATTGTGTTCCTGACGTCGGATCGCGCACGGCACAGCCGAACTCCAGCCCACCCGCACCGAACCCCGGGTGACGGTCAACCGTCGCCAGGCCACCCACTGGTATGCCGGCGGCTACCGCGGCACTGTCGCCGCCCGCATGGCGGGAGTCCACGCCACCGACGAACAGAGCCTGGCCACCCTCATCCGCAGCACCACGGAACACGAACTCTGGTGCGCCGAGCACTTCTGAACCACCACCCGGTCAGCAAGTACCACGCAGAGTTCGACTTCTCTAACGAAACTGACAACCCCGTGTGAACAGGGTGTCCTGTGTGACAGCCTGCGGCGGTGACCCAACACTCAACGCACCCACCCGTTGACGTCATCGAGGCCACCGAGCTCCGCCTCGTCGAAGAGCCACCGCCGCAGCTGTCCGCCGAACACCGAGCGGCACGCGACCGCGCCTGGGACGAACTGGCCAGCACCAACTCGGCCCTATTCGACGGCCCCGTGGTCGCCTGCACCAGCCTCACTCAGCCGCACCCGCACGAACTCGTCCTCGGCTGGTGCCGGGCGTCGTACCGCAACTTCGCCCTGCGCCGGGTGCCCGGAGCTACCGCCCTGCCGTCCCTGTTCGTCGACGTCCTCCAGCCCACCGACGACGGCGCCCTGCTGGTCGCCCAGATGTCGACTGCCACCGCCCACCCCGGCAGGTGGCACCTGCCCGGCGGATCGGTGGAGCACCCCGACGCCGGCCAGCCCCTGGACACCGCGGCATTGCGCCACAACGCAGCACGCGAACTCCTCGAAGAACTCGGCGTCGACACCGCCCCCGACGACCTGTCGCTGTGGGCCGTCACCCGCGGCCACCACGGCAACATCGGCATCCACTTCGCCGCCCCGCCCCAGCCCGCGACCGTCCTCCACAACCGGTTCGCCGCAGTCGTCTCCGCCACCACCGCCGTCGGCCAGGCCCCCGAACTCGAACAGATCACGTTCGTCCACAGCTCCGCCGACCTCAAGGGACTCGACGGCCCGCACGCCGACTACCTCGAACCCCTCGTCGACCGGTACGCACGGATACTCCTGTAGCCGCACGTCGTGGGAGTGGCTGTGTCACCTTCTCCGGGAGGCGTTTATCGCCGTCTTCGGGAGTCACGCATCGCTGTTGGAGAAGATCAATATCGGTGAGAACTGAAGTCGCTCATGCGTGCGGGTGCTCGTACTGGCGTGGGAACTGAGCCGTAGAATGGACTCCTCGACAAGGCGGTAGGGGCAACGGCTGTGGAGATCACCGTCCAGTGGATCCGGACGACCTGGACGAAGGAATCGCGGGGCGGGGATGCTGCGGCTCGAAGGAACGCAGCCCCGGTCGGCTTCGCTCTCCCGCACGAGGCGGCTCCCCTCGCGCATGTGGTCCGGATGCATGAGCGCGACGGCTTCGAGCCGTATGACAGCCGGGAAGTCCTGAGCAAGGTCGATGTCCAGCTCCGTGAAGCAGATGATCGACTGCGGGTATTTCCGCGAGTGCAGCCGCTGTTTGCTCTGCCGCCTCGGAAGCGGCGGCCACCGGCTGTCCGGCTCGTCCCTGGTCAATGGGTCCGCTGGCAGCTCAACTACCGTTTCAGCAGTGCACTGGGTATTCGGGGCTGGACGTACTGGCTGGACACGTTCAACATCGCATACGGGCCAGTGAATGCCGATGTGTTCTTGTCCGCACCCACCGTGTTCATCGATGAGCGCGGACCACTCCGGTAGTTCCAGTGGACGTGGTCATCCGATGGATCGTTCGGCCTGGGCTTTGGTTTGGGCGAGGCGGTAGGAGTCGGTGCCGGTCTCGATGATGTTGCCGCCGAAGGTGATGCGGTCGACGATGGCCGCGCGGAGCCTGGGATCGGTGAACGTCTTCGTCCACCCGCCGAACGACTCGTTCGAAGCGATCGCCACAGAATTCTTTTCCTCACGCTCCGTCAGAACCTGGAAGAGGAGTTCGGCGCCCCGTCGGCCGAGTTCCATGTAGCCGAGTTCGTCGATGCATAAAAGATCGACGCGCCCGTAGCGGGCGATGGTCTTCGCCAGCTGCTTCTCGTCGGCGGCCTCGACCAGCTCGTTGACCAGCTTGGTCGCCAGGACGTACTTGACCCGGTATCCCTTCATCGCGGCCTCGGTCCCCAGCGCAATGAGCAGATGAGACTTGCCTGTGCCCGAGTCTCCGATCAGGCAGAGAGGGTGGCCCTTGCGGACCCATTCGCAGGTGGCGAGGGTGTTGGTGGTCGCGGCGTCGATGTTGGGATTCGCGTCGTAGTCGAAGGCTCGCAGTGACTTCTCGCGCGGGAACCCTGCGGCCTTGATGCGCCGCTCCGACCGTCGGCGAGCCCGGTCGTCGCACTCGGCCAGCAGCAGTTCGGCCAGGAAGCCCCGGTAGGACATCTGCTCGTGGGACGCCGCCTCGGCGAGATCGGGGAACTGGCCGCGGATGGTGGGCAGCCGGAGCATCCGGCATGCCTGGTCGATGGCGGTGGTCGCGGCCTCCTCGGTCAGCCCGCGGTTGCGTTTGGCGTTCATGTCGCTTCTCCCTTGCTCGGAGCACTCCCGCCGCGCCGTCGCAGCAGCTGGTCATAGGCGGCAACCGATGGCAGCGGCCGGGTGTCGGGCGGCAGGTGGGGCAGCCGCCAGTCGGCGAGAAAGGTGACAGTGGCCCGTGCCGGCCCAACCGCTCCGGGCTCTGGGGATGGTGAGGGCATGGGCTGGTCCGGCACGTCGCCGTCGGCGACCTTGCGGGCCTCCAGCGCGACCGCGTCCGCTGTCAGCGCACCGGCCCGCAGCGCGACCGCGAGCCCGGCGACCACATGCTCGTGACTCATATGCCGGGCCAGCAGCAGCACCTGGATCAGGGCCTTGGTGCCTTCCTTGTCGCCGTGGGCCGCGCGGGCCGCATCCCACCAGTCGTCGTGGACCGGCGTGAACTGGCCGGCCGAACGGGCCTGTTCCAGAGCTGTTGACCCAGGGAAGGCGCCCGGCTTGCGGACCAGGGCCTCCAGGTAGTGATCGAGGACCAGGCGCGAGCCGCCCTGCGTGCTCAGCCTCTCGTGCCGGGCCACTTCCCGGCCGTCGTCGAGAGCCACCAACTCGGAGGCGTCCAGCAGCACTCGGAGAGTCTTGCCGATCAGCCGGACCGGCACCGAGTACCGGTTGGTGCGGACCGTGATCTGTCCGTAGCGGTCGACCCGTGGGGTGAACCAGCGGCCCGTCTCGAACGGCTCGACGGGCAGCGGCTTGAGCTGCGGCTGTTCGATCGCGAAGTACTCGCCGATCGTTCGGGGACGGGAGCGGATGCGCCGGCCCTCGTCCTCGAGGTCCCACCGGTCGACCATCTCGTTCAGCTCGGCGAGGGTCGCGACCTCGGGGACCGGCACGAAGTGGTTGCGGCGGAAGTAGCCGATCTGGCCCTCCACCCCGCCCTTCTCGTGGGCGCCCTCGATGCCCGGACGGCAGTAGAAACTCTCGATCCCCCAGTGCGAACGGAAAGCAATCCACCGCTCCGGTTCCGTGCGCTGCCGGGAGAAGCCCAGGACCTGGGCGACCGCCGCCTTCAAGTTGTCGTAGCGAACCTTGCCGCGCGGCACCCCGCCCAGCACGGACAGCGCGTGAACGTGCCCTTCGAAGAACGCCTCCTGGCCGCAGGAAGCCAACACCCGCTGCACCGCCTTGCCGGAGTACGACAGCCGCAGCGAGAACAGGTAGCAGCGGGTGGGGACTCCCGCCAGCACGATGTGGACATCGCCGAAGTCGACCTCCGCTTCGTCCCCTGGCATGTGGGACTGCGGGACGAACATCTCCTCCGGCCCGCGGCCGGCCTCCCACCGGATCTCCTTGCGCCGCACCGCGACGTAAGCGCGGTCCATCTGGTAGGAGATTCCGGCCGCCGCGTGCTCGTCCAGCAGCCGGTCGAAGATCCTCTTCACGGTGTGCTTCTGCTTCGGAGGCGCGTCGAGGTCCGCCTCCAGCATCCCGTCGATCACCGGCTTATACGGGTCCAGCCGTGTCGGACGCGGCGCCTGTTTCTTCCGGGGCTCAGGCCAGTTCGAGTCCAAGGCCTTGCGGATCGTCCGCCAGGTCGCCCCGTACTTGCTTTCCAGAGCGCGCATCGACAGGCCGGCACGGTGGTCACGGCGGATGGCCGCGTACAGCTCGACCTTGCTCGTCGGTATGTGCATTCGGGCCCCCAGCGGGAGAAGCACACCGATCGTCCCACTGCAAGGCTCCAAGTGCCGTCAAAACTGGGCAACATCACCCTTCGTGATACGAAGCCGCCTTCCGCACTGAACGACAAACGCCTCCCCTACTCAGGTTCTGGTCCAACTTCTGTGGAGCGGTGACGTTCAGTGTTGGTGAACAGCTCTGCGATGGTGATGTGCCACGACGACCGACGGCGTGTCGGTGGGACAGCCGATAATGCCGGTCATGGCAGATCGCAGTCCGGTGCTCCGGATCATCACCTCAGCCGCGCGAGACTCCCTGAAACCGCTCGGCGTGGCCCAGCGCGGACGGTCGCGGCTGTGGATTGATGATCACGGATGGTGGCTCGGGGTTGTGGAGTTCACCCCGCCGCGGATTGCCGGCAGCGGTCTGTACGTCGGTGCAATGTGGCTGTGGCACGACGTAGACCACCTGGCCTTCCATGTGGACGCAGTCCGAGTCGGCTCCGAGCTGTTTCGCACCGAGGACCAGTTCACGCGGCTGGCACTCGAACTCAGTCGGCAGGCGGCCGAGAACGTGACCGCGCTGAGGAAGAAGTTCTCGGCTTTGCCAGACGTCGCCCGATATCTGACGTCCAGGCCGGTGCGGCGGGGATTCCTCTGGGAGAGCTTCGACTCTGGGATCGGAGCCGCTCTGGTTGGGGACCCGGACACGGCCCGCGGTCACTTCGAACGAGTCCTTCGAGAGGACGCGCTGGCCCCGTGGATGGTCGAAGCCCAGGAGAAAGCGCGTGATCTTCACGCGATCGCGGCAGATCGCGACGCCGTGACCGCCTGGGCCACACGGGCCGTCGACTCCTGCCGGAGCAAGCTGGGCTTGGATCCCGTGCCGTTTGTGATCAGCTGAACGGACCCGCTCATCGAGCGACAGAGCGGTCAGGCAAGGAGGACTCGCTTCCGCAGCAGGCCGAAGCCAGCCCGGCCGTACATCTGGCGCTTGATCATTTTGATCCGGTTGACGTGGCCTTCGACGATGCCGGAGTTCCAGGGCAGCGTGAGGCCGGCGGTGACGGCGGCGAGGTCCCGTTCGAGGCCGTTGACGAAGGTGTGGAGGCTGGGAAGGTCGTCGGCCCGAACCGCCGTGATCCATTGCGGAAGTTGGTCGCCCTGGAGCTGGGTGAGCATCTTCCCGAAAGCGCGGACGTGCCCGGTGAGGGCATCCAGTTCGGGGCAGTCGGCGAGGACGGATTTGAGCTTCAGGTACTCGCTCTCCGGCAGGGTGTCGGGGTGAGCCAGGATCCATCCGGTGACCGTGCGTGGGGACGGAGGATGTGTTGCCGGTGCGGTCGGGGATGTGCGAAACGGCTGGAGGTAGGCACGGACGGCTCCGTAGCCGCCGGTGTAGCCGTGCGTTTCTTCCCAGAGGTTCCAGGCGTTCGTGCAGCCCTCTGCCCATCGCTCGTGCAGGTACGGCTTGAAGTCGTCGAGCTTGGTCTGGCGGTCCTGCCACTGCCCCTGGAAGAGGTCTTCCGGCCTCGCGGCGTCGGCCAGCCGTTGGACGGTGCGGTAGGTCATGCCGAGCTGGCGCTGGACCGAGCGGCGGCTGTGGCCGGCGGCCAGCAGCGCGTGGACGGCGGCGTGCTTGGCGCGGGTACGGTCGGCGAACCGGTGCCCGGTGGGCCATGGCGACCCGTTCTCGGCCGGTGCCGGAGCCGGAACCTTCTCCGGCGCTGACTCGGCGAAGGACGCGCGGAGGCACGAGCGGTGGCGGGAGACACACCGCTCGGCCGCTTCGCCGAGGTTGCGCCACAGGTGGAAACGGTCGGCGACCTGGACCGCGGTGGGCGCCCCGATGCTGGCGCCCTCGGCGAAGAATGGAGCGCGGTCGCGGCAGACGACCTCGATCCCCGGGCGCTCGGCCAGCCAGGCCGCGACAGTGCCCGCCTCTCGATCCGGCAGCAGGTCCACCGGCCTGCGGGTCTCGACGTCGACCAGCACGGTCCCGTAGACACGGCCTCTGCGCATCGCGTACTCGTCGACGCCGACCACGCGCGGGACCTGTGGCTGGGGCTCCGGGAGGGCGTCGACCAGCCGCAGGACCGTATTCCGGCTGACCCTCGCCCCGAAGACGTCGGCCAGTCGGGCGCCGGCCCGGCCGGCCAACGCGAGGCCGACCTTGGCCAGCACTGACCGCATTCGTTCGGTTCGCTGGCTGTACCGCCGGGTCAGGCCCGCGACCTGCTCGACGAACGTCCGCCGCCCGCAGGAGAGGTTTTCGCATATGAAGCGCCGGACACGAAGACACAGCACCACCCGCCGTCCCACCACTGGGAGGTCAGCGGGGAACCGCAGGTAGGATCCGTGCACCCGTCCCGACCAGTTCGCGCAGCCCGGGCACCGAGCCCTGGCCGTCCGACATCGGACACCGACTCGGACCGCCTCTCCGTCGTCCTGCACCGACACCACCCTGATCTCCGGAGCCGACAGGAAGAGCAGCTCTTCCAGCCGGAGCAGTACCTCGAGCACAGTCCAGAACCATCAGCCCGGACGAGGTCGATACCGGCGGATTCCAGACGACCTCGCGAAACGGCTAGGCAAGATCAACGGTCACAGGGAGTAGGCACACCACAGAAGTTGGACCAGAACCCCTACTCACCTACATAGCCATGGGAGAGCGGACTCAACTACAGGAAGGACGTTGATGAAGACCGCAGACCAACACGCGGTAGGCACCGACACAGACGCGACAGTGCTCACCGTCCAACTGGTCGTCGTCGGAGTAGTGCTCTTCACCCGGTGTACGCGCCCCGCGAGAACAGCGAACGGGCATTCCGGCTGCTGGACTGGATGAAGGGCAGCTCCTAGCCCGCGGGGCCGACGCCCGTACCGCCGGTCCGGCGCCGCGCTCAGCAAAGAGGGCATCGAGGGAGCGGCTCGTAGGCCGCTCCTGGCCGCTTCCTGAGGTCAGGCCTGGCCCGGCACGTACTCCGCCGTGCTGCACGGCAAGGTCACCCTCAACAAGGCCGCCGCCCAACTGATGCAGCGGTCACCCAAGCCCGAATAACGGCCTGGTACGCCTGCGGGCAGGCAATCGGGAAGTGAGCTGCGGCAGCCAAGTGGGCTGTGCGAACGTCTGCGTTGATGACGACGCAGGGGGACAAGTGACCAACGAACGGCAGCAACGGGTCCGGCTACGTCTCGCACGGCAGCGCACGGCGCCGACTCGAGTCAGAGCACGAGTCCGTGATCAGCCGCTCACGCCAAGCCCGGAACCTGAACCGAGTCCTGAGCCGGAGCCCGAACCGCGGTCCGAGCCCGAGACGTCGCGCATACGCATCCTTGTACGGCGCTTACGTCGGACAAGGTGGGCACATCACATCACTCTGGCTGGCACGGTGCTCGGCGCATTGGCAGCCATCGGCGGTCTCTTCGCCCAGGCCATCGCCACGTACTACGACGCCGAAGTCTCAAGAGATCAGCTTCAGCAGTCCCGAGAAGACAGCGAACGCGAACAAGAGACGCAAGCCTCCCAGGTGAACTTCTGGGTTGAGGGAACGACGACGGCCGAAGTCCCCTCCCCTGCCTTCATTCACATCGTGAACAGGTCACCCGATCCAGTCTCGTCCGTCTTGATCGGTTTCGTGGTCGGGGACGATGGCCGCGTGATGCTGCCCCTGCCGGCGTTCAACGATCTCCTCCCGTGCACTGAACTGATCTATTCGGCGGCGCAACTGGAAGTGGACACGGACGAAGGCGCCAGCTCCAAGGGGAAAGGGCAACGCTTGTCAGAAGTGGGCTGGGACCTCGACACCATGTACTTCGTTGATCGCAACGGCATCGGCTGGGATCGGTCACGACTCGACGAACCTGGACTCAACCATGGCGGCCGCCCAACGGCGGAACCGGACGGCACTATCGGTGCTCTCCAGGCACCCCAAGTGAAGAAGGCCGACCACTGCGGCGAATGAAGACGGTATCGGCCAGATCCTGGGACGGCTCGATCGCCCTTAGACCGCAAGGCGTCGGCTGCAGATGTGGGGCCTGGCAACGGTGGTATGCCGTCCTCTGGCACCGCCGTCACCGCCCGCCCGCTACCGGAAACCCCGCGCGAACGACGCCGGACCGGAGCGCGTGACTTCCTTGCGGGAGTACCGCCTTCGCCCTAGAACAACGCGAAGACGCTGCACCACCTCCTGGCTAAACCCGCTGCTCAGGATGCTTCCACCTTCAGGAGAAGGAGGTCGTAGGCGAACCCACCGGGCTCGTTGCGGTACGGGCCCGCGTACTGGTAGCCGAGCCGGTCGTACAGCGTCCGCCCGGCGGTGTTGTCGGGGCGGACTAGCAGGGAGGCCCACTCCGGGGTGATCGCGGTGAGGAGCGCGGTGTGGAGGCGGGTGCCGATGCCCTGGCCCTGCCAGGCCGGGGTGACGGCGAGCTCGCACAGCCCCATCAGGCGCCCGGAACGGACGTGTTCGGGGATCTGCGGCAACAGCTCGGCACCGAACCAGTATTCGGGGGTGCAGGGGAAGGCGTATCCGAAACCGATCATCGAGGCGTGCGCGTACGCCGCGACCAGCGTGAAGCCTTCCTGGTGGTTCTTCAGGTGGCTGAGTACCTGGCGGCGCAGTGCGGGTACGGACAGGCCGTCGGTGGCGGCGCCGGGGGTGTCCACGATCTCAGGGTGCGCGTCCGCCCAGATGTCGGCGATCGTGTCGACCAGCGGCGCGACCTGGCCGGGGCCGTAGGTGCGGATCACGACGTCTGTGCGGGTGCTGGGGGTGGTCACGCCCGTCCTCCTCCGATGGCGGTGATGGTGGTGCGGTACTCCTCGATCCAGGCGGCGACCGCGGGTACGCGGCTGTGCCTCTGGAGCGCGCCCGCGACGTTGTGCAGCGATTGCAGCAGTCGGTCGGAGCGCACCTCGGGGAGGTACGCCAGGACTTTCCCTGCGGCTTCGGCGGCTGCCTCGACCTCAGGCCGGTCCCTCACCGCATGTTGGATGGCGATGTCCGCCGTGTACAGGGCGGAATTCCGCGCGAACGCGCCACCGTGCAGGAGGACGGCCTGCTCGGCGCCGGCGGCGGCACGTTCGTGCTGTCCCAGGTCGGCGCGGGCCAACGACTCGAGCCCCGCCAACTCGCCGGGCGCGTAGAAGCCGAGCCACGCGGGGTCGGCATCGGCAGGTCCTTGGGCGTAGAGGTGGTGTGCGCGGATGATCGCCCGGTCGGTTGCCCCAGCGTCACCCGCCAGTGCCCAACCCCCGGCTTCCCTCATGAAGAACAGGCTCAGCAGGCGGGGGGAGCCCAGGCTACGGGCCACGGCCTGGGCGCCCTGCGCGGCGGCGACCGCCTCGCGCGGCCGCCCCTGTGCTTTGGCCAGCAGGCTCAGGCAGCCGAACGCGTGCGCCTCCAGCTCGGCGTCGTCCGCCATCCGCGCGGCCGCGAGGGCTTCGCCGTACAGCGAGTGCGCGTCGCCCGGGCGGCCGGAGTCGTACGACAGCCATCCGGCCGCGATCGACAGTGCCCCCACCGCCGAGCGCAGCCTCGTCTCGGTCTTCGCGTTGTACGTGCCGGTCTGCAGCCACTGGTAGGCGGTGTGCAGGGCCTCGGAGGCATCCTGACGCACCCGTGCCGAACCGTGTTCGTGGTCCGTCTCGTACAGCGTGGCCACAGCCCGGGTGACGGCCCGCACGTGGGTCGCGCCGATCCGTCCCGGAGCCGATCCGCCTGCTCCGAACGGCATCCCCAGGACGACACCAGCCCCGTCGAGCAGTACGTGGCGACGTTGCACTGAATCACCCTCCTCCCGCAGCTCTCTCACAACCGCGGCCGCCAGAGGCACAGGCTCCTGGCCAGTGCGGAAGCCGAGTTCCGCCATGCTGCGCCCGGTCATCCGGGTCAGGATCCGCCGGTACACACCACGGCGGCAACCGACCTCACCGTCCTCCCAGGCCGCCACCAGCCGGGCCTGGCATCCGACGGGGTTGCCCATCGCCTCACCGGTCTTGCGGATCTCGGCGGCGAACTCCATCCGGCTCATCTGCCACTCGTCCTCGCGTACCCGGCGCAGCACAGGGTTGGGGACGGCGCTGCGGCGGTCGGCCATGCCGGACTCCGAAGTCAGCGGGACGGGAATGGGGTGCGGCGACCGTATCGCTCCCTACTGGTCCTGTCCCCGGGACCGGGCAGCATTCACCTTCCCGAACCGACTTTCATCGCTTTTGCATCGCTCCGGCGTCGCATCTGCTGGCGTCAACCTGCTTGCGTGGAGCGTGATGTGACGAGCGCTCATAGATCCGGGAGGTGCCCGTGGCTGAGCCTGCGAGCAGTGGTGCGGCGACGACCCTCAAGCCGGCACCGACGTGTGTACCCGGCAGGGACGACGAGATAGACGCCGAGGTCATCCGCGAGACGTACGACGCGGTGCTGTGGGCCCCATGGCCCGTACCGGAAGGCGACCGTGCCCGGATCGGCGGCCTGCTGCGCGGGCACGTGCAGCTGCTCATCCCAGAACTCACCCACGCCGCCCCCAGCCTGAGCGGGGCGTGGCGGGACACCGCCGACCACGTCCTGGTCTCCAGCTGCGAGGTGCTCGACGGCGTCGTGGGCACATCCCAGGACGACCTGTACGCGCTCGCGACTCAGTGCCGGGCCCTTCTCCTACTTCGGACGCGTGCAGCCCCGCTCACCTGCCTCATGCCCCGCATCACCGAAGGCCGTCCATGACCAGCACGACCACCGCCCGCCCCAGGCAGACCGGACACCCCGGCTACGAACTCGAACTGGAGCGCACCCCACAGGCAGCAGTGCAATCCCGATCCCTGGTCAGAACAACTCTGGCCTGCTGGAACCTCGAAGAACACACGGACAACGGGACGCTGGTCATCTCGGAGCTGGTGGCGAACGCGGTCCGCCACGCCCACGGGCCGCTCATCTGGGTACACGTCGAACGGCCGGCGACCACCCTGCTGTACTTCGCCGTGGTGGACCGCGCCCCCGAGCTACTTCCATGCCGACGTACGCCAGGGCCGGACGTGCTGTCAGGGCGAGGCCTGCAACTACTCGATGAAGTAGCCGACCGGTGGGGATACGACACCATGGATGCCGCCGCCGTCCGACGCCGGACCAAACGCGTGTGGGCCGAACTGCGAGTGACGTCATCAAACGCGTGAGCATCTTGCGCGGCAGGGCTCATGACCGCCCATCCGGCGCCTCCGGGAAGAGACGCCCCCAGGTTCCAGGAGCGGGAGCCCACGCTCGGTCCTCGAGGAGCGGACGCCCCGCTGGAGTGGGAGCGCCCGAGGTCTTGATACGGCCGCCGGGACACCCCCGGTTGCCACCCCACCTCACCCGAAAGCGAAAGAGTGTTCCATTTGTCGCGAGCGGCGGGTTAAGACGATGTCCTATGTGGTGAGGCGAAGGAGCCGTTTGTAGCAGCACATTGCTGCGGCGAGGCCGAGAAAGGCCAGGTAGTTGCGAGGATGGC
>NZ_JBEZKI010000016.1:0-122108 GCF_040651615.1 Streptomyces sp. NPDC048417
GGCGGCAGTGCCCTGTGAGGGGCGCGGGGCTTTGTCTGACATGGGGCTCCGCCGTGTGGGCGTGACCGGCTCGGGCGGCAGTGCCCTGTGAGGGGCGCGGGGCTTTGTCTGACATGGGGCTCCGCCGTGTGGGCGTGACCGGCTCGGGCGGCAGTGCCCTGTGAGGGGTGTGGGGCGGTGTCTGGCGTGTGGCTCCGCCGGGTGGGCGTGAGCAGCCCCCACCGGCCCGCGGTTCCCCGTCGGCCTTCGGCCTGCGGGGCTATCGGTTGAGCTCGAACCAGACGACCTTTCCGGTGCTCAGCCGGGTCGCTCCCCACCGTCTGGCCAGTCTGTTGACGAGGTACAGACCCCGGCCGCCCTCGTCCGTCGCCCGGGCCTGCCGCAGCCGCGGCAACTGCGGCACGTCGTCGCCGACTTCGCAGCGCAGCACATCGGTCCGCAGCAACCGCAACGTCACCGGCCGCGTCGCGTACCGCACCGCGTTGGTCACGACCTCGCTGACCAGCAGCTCGACGGAGTCGGACAGTTCCTCCAGGCCCCAGCGCGCCAGCGCCCGCCGGGCCAGCCGCCGGGCCCGCCCCGGCGCCGCGTCCTCCGGCTCCAGGAACCAGTACGCCACATCGCTCGGCGCGATCCCGTCGAACCGGGCCGCGAGCAGCGCGATGTCGTCGTCCCGGTCACCGGGGCCGAGCATGTCGAGCACCTCGTCGCACAGCGCTTCGAGGGGCGGCGGATGATCCGGCCCGGTCAGCTGCGCGGTCGCGGCGAGCTTCTCCCGCAGCTGCTCTATCCCGGTCCACACGTCCCGCAGCCGGGACTCCACCAGCCCGTCGGTGTACAGCAGCAGGGTCGCCCCGGCGGGCGCGTCCAGCTCGACCGCCTCGAAGTCGACCCCGCCGACCCCGATCGGCGCCCCCGCCGGCACCCGCAGCACCTCGGCCCGCCCGCCCAGATGCAGCAGCACCGGCGGCGGATGGCCCGCGTTGGCGATGGTGATGCGGTGCGACACCGGGTCGTAGACCGCGTACAGGCAGGTCGCCATCCGGTCGGTGCCCAGCCGCTGGGCCTGCTCGTCGAGATGGTGCAGGACCTCCTGCGGCGGCAGGTCCAGCCCCGCCAGCGTCTGCGCGGTGGTCCGCAGCTGCCCCATGATGGCGGCCGAGGTCATCGAGTGCCCCATGACATCGCCCACGACCAGCGCCACCCGGCTGCCCGGCAGCGGAATCGCGTCGTACCAGTCACCGCCCACCCGCGCGGTCTCCGCGGCCGGCAGATAGCGCGAGGCCAGCCGCACGCCCGTGGCGCTCGGCAGGTGCTCCGGCAGCATGGTCCGCTGCAACTCGTCGGCGATGTAGGCCTCCCGGCCGTACAGCACCGCCTTGTCGATGCCGAGCGCGCTGTGCGTGGCCAACTGGGCGGCGACCAGCAGGTCGTCCGTCTCGAAGGCGAGCCGCTCCGGGCGGCGCAGGAACAGGGCCGCGCCGATCACCCGGCGCCGGCCGCGCAGCGGGGCGAGGATCGCGTGCTGTCCGCCGGGTACGAGGGAATCGGCGCCCTCGCCGAGGAGTTCGGGCAGCGCGGCGCGCGCGGCGGGGGAGTCGGCGAAAACCGGTCGTACGCCCCGCAGCACCTCGTTGAGGGCACCGCCCGGCCGTACCTCGCACAGCTCCGCGGTCAGCGCGGCCAGGCCGATGTCGGCCGGTTCCGGTTCCGGGACGGGCAGCGGCGGGAAACCGTCGGTGTCCCGCTCCTCCGGGATCCGGTCGGTGCGGCGCAGCCGCAGCACCACCGGGCCGACGGGCCGCTCGTCACCGACCGGCAGCGGGTCGCGCAGATAGACCAGGATCGCGTCCGAGAAGGTCGGCACGGTCGCCCGGCACAGCCCCATCACGATCTCGTCCAGGTCGATGCCCCGGGCGATCCGCCGGGTCGCGGCGCCCACGAAGCGCAGCCGGTCGCCGTCCCGCCGCATCGGCATCGGCCGGCCGGGCGGCAGCCCGCGTCCGGTACGGCGCTCCTGGGCGCCCGCGCCCGCCACCCGCTCCTGCTCGGCGCCGGGCTGCGGCGGAATGCCCTCCGGGGTGGGGCGAGGCCGGTGTGGATCGGGCTCAGCGCTGGTGGGCTGGGCGTGCTCGGGGCCGTTGACGGCATGCTCCTTGGACGTGCTGGTACCAGGGCCGGAGGGCGTCTCGCCCGCGCGGGCCTGTGCCGATAAGGCGGTGGCGCCGAGCGGACGGGGCGGTGCCTGCGGCTGCGGCTGCGGTTGCGGGGTACGCAGGAGCGCCCCGCGGGTCTGCGCGGGGTCGGCGCCTGGCTGTGGGCGCTCGTAGGAGGTGGGGTGCTCCGTCACGCGTGTCGAATCCGTCCGTCCGGGGCTGCGCGCCGGGCGCGCAGGTGGTCCCGCCGAAACTCCGATACCCGGATTACGTGTCCCAGGAACGGAATTCCGGCGTGGCTGGAGGCTGTTCCTGTGTCACCGGCGAACGATCTACGGCCCGCGCCCCGTTCGCCGGTGCTGCCCTCGTACCCCTCGCTCACGTCCTGCCGCCCCTCGGTGACGTTCGGTCAAGCCCGGATCGCGCTCCGGGAGTTGTGCTCAGCGCGCCCTTGCGGAGGACGATCCTACGGTTGTGCACCGGGGGCGCATCAAGGGTCTCATGTGGACACGTGCGCGGGCGTACGGTCCCAGTCGTCCGGCAGCGACGGTACCGCCCAGGACGGGTCCGGGCGCCAGTGCTGCCAGCCGTCCGAGAACGGCGCCTCCCAGGCCCGTACGGCGGTCACCGCGGCCAGACCCGCCGCCCGCACCCGTTCGGCCGTCTCCGCGCCCATCAGGCCGTCCCGCTGCGCCTGGGCGAACTCGTCCTCGTCCAGCCAGCGCCAACTCCGGTCCGGATGAACGGAGATGTCCAGGAAGTGATCCTCCGAGTCCACTCCGCCGTCCCAACGGACCAGCGGCTGCTCAAGATTGACGTACCAGTTCTTGAACTGCCAGCCCGGCTCCCAGAACAGCCACACCGACCACGGCTGACCGGGCCGGGCCAGCTTCAGCACCCCGGTGCCGAACCAGTGGCCCCGCCGCACGGTCCGCGGCTTGGTGTACCGGGACTCCAGCGGCTCCTCGCCGACCGACGTGCCGTCGGCGAACACGGGCCTGACGCACTCGGTGCCGGGGGCCAGCCAGACGGCCAGCAACTCCTCGTCGTCCCGGACGACGGTGACGGGACGCGCGATGTGGAAACCGTCCCCGGCGTTCTCCCGGTACCGCCACAGGATCTGGCTCCCCGGAGCCCAGAACCCGGCTTGATGACCGGTCGCACCGCCCGTTTCCCCGCGCATCACGCGTCTCACCGCTCCACCGTCTGCCATGCACAGATATTAGGTGCCATAGGCATACGACGCTGCGGCGGACGTCACGGTTCTGGCCGGGCGGCGCGAAACGTTCGCACGCGGTTACGGTCGTGTCATCCGCAGGACATCCAGCGCCTCGTCCAGCTGCTCGACGGTCAGATCACCCTTCTCGACATACCCGCCCTCGATGACGACCTGGCGGATCGTCTTACGTTCCGCCAGCGCCTTCTTGGCCACCTTGGCGGCCTCCTCGTACCCGATGTACTTGTTGAGCGGCGTCACCACGGAGGGCGACGACTCGGCGTACTCCCGGGCCCGCTCCCGGTGCGCGGTGATCCCGTCCACGGTCCGGTCGGCGAGCAGCCGCGAGACGTTGGCGAGCAGCCGGACGGACTCGAGCACGTTCTTGCCGATGACCGGAAGCATCACGTTCAGCTCGAAGTTCCCGGCCGCACCGGCCACGGCGATCGCCTGGTCGTTCCCGATGACCTGCGCGGACACCATCAGCACGGCCTCCGGGACCACCGGGTTGACCTTCCCCGGCATGATCGAGGACCCCGGCTGCAGATCCGGCAGCGCGATCTCGGCCAGCCCGGTCCGCGGCCCCGAGGCCATCCAGCGCAGATCGTTGGCGATCTTCGTCAGGCCGACCGCGACGGTCCGCAGCTGTCCGCTGGTCTCCACGATCCCGTCCCGCGCGCCCTGCGCCTCGAAGTGGTTGCGCGCCTCGGTGAACGGCAGCCCGGTGACCCGCGCGACCTCCTCGATCACCGCGGCCGAGAACCCGGGCGGGGTGTTGATCCCGGTACCCACCGCCGTCCCCCCGAGCGGCAGTTCGGCCAGCCGGGGCAGCGAGGCCCGCAGCCGCTCCACGCCGTACCGCACCTGCGCCGCGTACCCGCCGAACTCCTGCCCCAGGGTCACCGGAGTGGCGTCCATCAGATGCGTCCGCCCGGACTTCACCACATCGGCGAACTCGTCGGACTTGCGCTCCAGCGACGCCGCGAGATGCTCGAGGGCCGGGATGAGGTCCCGCGTGACGGCGGCGGTGGCGGCGATGTGGATGGACGACGGAAACACGTCGTTCGACGACTGCGAGGCGTTCACGTGGTCGTTCGGATGCACTTCCCGCCCGAGCCGCTCGGTCGCCAGCGTCGCGATGACCTCGTTGGTGTTCATGTTCGACGAGGTCCCCGACCCCGTCTGGAACACGTCCACCGGGAACTGGTCGTCCCACTTCCCGTCGGCGACCTCCCCGGCGGCCTCCTGGATCGCCTGGGCCATGTCCTTGTCGACCACCCCCAGCTCGGCGTTCACCCTGGCCGCCGCGCCCTTGATCCGGGCCAGCGCCTCGATGTGCGCGCGCTCGATCCGCTGCCCGGAGACCGGGAAGTTCTCGACGGCCCGCTGCGTCTGGGCCCGCCACTTGGCGTGGACGGGGACGCGGACCTCGCCCATGGAGTCGTGTTCGATGCGGTAGTCGCTCATGCCGTTATCAGCGATCGGGGCGCCGCGGTTGTTCCGGACCGCGGGCCGCACGGGGCACGGGGAGACCTCGGCCTGCTGCATTGGCACCACCGACGTCACCGGGTCGGGGGACTGCGTCCGCTGCCGCCAGGACGGACATCACGGATAAATGTGACTATCTGCCCAAGGTGACAGGCGATTCCCCGCCCTCACCACGGCTGGCAGGAGGACCGATCGATGAACTTCACTCCCAAGGGTCTGCTCGGCGCCATCGCGGCGGTGTCCATAGGCGCGGCGACCCTGCTGGGCACGGGAGCCGGCACCGCGGACGCGTCCGGCCGCGCCCACCGCGCCCACTGCGACCGCGCCGAACGGCCGGTCTGGAGTGGCGATCCCAGCCGCAACGTGTCCGGCCGCGGCTGCAGCGTGCCGTCCGGCGATCAACGCTGGTACCGCGTCGAGGTCGACACCCTCGTGGAGCCCCACCACAAGACGGAGTATCTGAACGGACCGGTCGAGCGGACCGAGACGGAGCACGACACGACCATCAGGTGCATGGGCTACACCAAGGACGGCGACCGGCTGAACTGGTTCGGCTGCATGCCCCACTGACCCGTCCGGCCGAGGCGCCAGGTCCTGAGAGAAGTCGTTCGACTTGTGCGTCGGGCGGTACCACGCAGCCCGTCCGGCGTCTGAGGACGAGCCCTGCGGGCCGATCGGGTCTGGGGCGGAGCCCCAACGGGGGCGAAGGGGCGGAGCCCCCGGGGAGGGGACGGGCAGGGGCGGCGGGGGTGAGAAGCGCCCCCGCCGCAGTCGAGGAACTACGCCAGGCCGGGTCCCCGCACCGGGATCGACGTGAACGTCAAAGCCGGCGCCGGGTCCTGGAAGAAGTCGTTGCCCTTGTCGTCGACGACGACGAACGCCGGGAAGTCCTCGACCTCGATCTTCCAGACGGCCTCCATGCCGAGCTCCTCGTACTCGACGACCTCGACCTTCTTGATGCAGTCCTGGGCGAGCCGCGCGGCCGGGCCGCCGATGGAGCCGAGGTAGAAGCCGCCGTGCGCGTCGCACGCGTCGGTGACCTGTTTGCTGCGGTTGCCCTTGGCGAGCATCACCTTGGAGCCGCCGGCGGCCTGGAACTGCTCCACGTAGGAGTCCATGCGACCGGCCGTCGTAGGACCGAAGGAACCGGAGGCGTACCCCTCGGGGGTCTTCGCCGGACCGGCGTAGTACACCGGGTGGTCCTTCAGGTACTGCGGCATCTCCTCGCCCGCGTCGAGCCGCTCCTTGATCTTCGCGTGCGCGATGTCACGGGCGACGACCAGCGGACCGGTGAGGGAGAGCCGCGTCTTGACCGGGTACCTGGTCAGCTCGGCGAGGATCGTGTCCATCGGCTGGTTCAGGTCGATCCTCACCACGTCGGACGACTCGTCCAGGTGCTCGTCCGTCGTCTCCGGGAGGAACCGTGCCGGGTCCGTCTCCAGCTGCTCCAGGAAGACGCCCTCGGCGGTGATCTTCGCGACGGCCTGCCGGTCCGCGGAGCAGGAGACCGCGATGGCGACCGGGCAGGAGGCGCCGTGCCGGGGCAGCCGGACCACGCGCACGTCGTGGCAGAAGTACTTGCCGCCGAACTGCGCGCCGATCCCGATCTTCTGCGTCAGCTCGAAGACCTTCTGCTCCAGGTCCTTGTCCCGGAAGCCGTGGCCGAGCTCGGAGCCCTCCGCCGGGATCTCGTCCAGGTAGTGCGCGGAGGCGTACTTCGCGGTCTTCAGCGCGTACTCGGCGCTCGTGCCGCCGACGACGATCGCCAGGTGGTACGGCGGGCAGGCGGCCGTACCGAGCGAGCGGATCTTCTCCTCCAGGAACTTCATCATGGAGGCCTCGTTGAGGACCGCCTTCGTCTCCTGGTAGAGGAACGACTTGTTGGCCGAGCCGCCGCCCTTGGCCATGAAGAGGAACTTGTAGGCGCCGCCGTCGGTCGCGTACAGCTCGACCTGGGCGGGGAGGTTGGAGCCGGTGTTCTTCTCCTCCCACATGGTGAGCGGAGCCATCTGCGAGTACCGCAGGTTCAGGTTCAGGTACGCGTCGTAGATGCCGCGGCTCAGCGCCGCCTCGTCGCCGCCCTCGGTCAGCACGTTCTGTCCGCGCTTGCCCATGACGATCGCCGTGCCGGTGTCCTGGCACATGGGCAGCACGCCGGCCGCCGCGATGTTCGCGTTCTTCAGCAGGTCGAGCGCGACGAACTTGTCGTTGGCCGACGCCTCCGGGTCGTCGATGATCCGCCGGAGCTGGGCGAGGTGGGCGGGCCGCAGGTAGTGCTGGATGTCGTGGATCGCCTCTTCGGCCAGCTTGCGCAGCGCCTCCGGCTCCACCTTGAGGAACGTCCGCCCGTCCGGCCCCTCGACGGTGGACACGCCCTCCGAGGTCACCAGCCGGTACGGGGTGGTGTCCTCGCCCTGGGGGAGCAGATCGGTATACGCGAACTCAGGCATCTCAGCCCATTCCTCACTCTGGCGGACGGCCGCCCGCCGACGCCGGCGAGCGCTCTCCAGCGTAGAACCTGGCTCTGACGCGGGGCTTGTGAGGTAAGGCTCAGTTCGACACGCCCGAGGTTGTCCACACCCCTAGTCGCGATCTATCGCGTTTCGGTACTCTGCTGCCGTGGACCTTCAGAAGCAGACCCCTCAGGAGCGCGCCGGCACGCCGGTCGCCGAGCTGCGCGCCTCGGACGCCGACCGTGACCGCATCGCCGACATCCTGCGGGAGGCCCTCGCGGAGGGGCGCCTGACCGCCGACGAGCACGCCGAGCGCGTGGAAGGCGTGCTGAGCGCCAAGACGGTGGGCGAGCTGGAGGTCTTCATACGGGACCTGCCGGCGGCCCACGCCGGCCCGGCCGCGTCGGCCTACACACCGGTCCCGCCCCGGCCGACGCCCGGCGCGATCCCCGTCGAGCCGGACAGCAACGTCGTGGCCGTCTTCAGCAGTGCCCGCCGCCGGGGCCGCTGGCGGGCGGGCCGCCGACTGCACGCGTACGCGGTCTTCGGCTCCATCGAGCTCGACCTCACCGAGGCGATCTTCGAGTACCAGCAGGTCGTCATCAAGGCGTTCTCGATCTTCGGCGACGTCCAGATCCGTGTCCCGGAGAACGTGTCGCTGCGTGGCACCGGCGGCGGTGTGCTGGGCAACTTCGAGGCGGACACGCTGGATTCGGTCGACTCGGACGCGCCGGTCGTCTACGTCGAGGGGTGGGCCGTGCTCGGCAATGTGGAGGCGCGGCCGAAGCGCGGGAAGTTCATCGAGGACATCCTGGACCGGGTTCAGGACAAGGTCGACAGGAAGTTGCGCAAACACCTGGACCGTTGACGGACGCGAATCACTCCTCGACGAGCGGCGCCCGGAGTCGTGAACAGGCCGCCGTGCCACGGCTGTTGAGGACGCTGTGCATAGGCCCGCGCACAGCGGGTAGGCCTTGCTGCATCGTCTCTCGCTCGCGAAGCCGTCGTCAGGAGTAGACCCGTGCTGCAACCGCCGCATTCGTCCCTGCAGGTAGCTGCCGTTCCGGCCCAGCGGGTGCCAGTGCAGGACAGGGACCAAGACGCACCCTGGCACACCGAGGCGGTGTGCCGGCGCGACGAAGCAGGCCTGTTCTTCGCACCCTCCAAGGAACCAACCGCCGCCCGGCTGTCCCGGGAGGAGGCGGCCAAACGGGTCTGCGCCCGCTGTCCGGTGATGGTCGAGTGCCGCGAACACGCGCTGCTCCAGCCCGAGCCGTACGGCGTCTGGGGCGGTCTCACCGCAGCGGAACGCCGCGTGGTCCTGGCCAGGCGCAGGCGCCGCGACATGGAACTGAAGAAGGCGGCACGAGCGGCGGCGACGAACCGGATAGCACAGGCGGGCTAGAGAAAAGGCGCCCTCTCCGCACAGAGGGCGCCTTTCGAACTGCCCGGGGCGCTTCGCAACGCCCCGGAGGTCAGCACCGGTCAGGGGCGCGGGGCCGTATCGATGCCCGGCTGTCGCCGCGTGGGCGCGACAAGCCACCACGCACCCGCGGCCGCCGACGCACCCACGGCCCCTCCCGGTGGGCGTTACTTGGCCCGGTCGAAATCGACCGCGCTGTACGCCCGCAGCTTGCGCAGCCGATGCTCGGAGTCGATCCGCCGCACCGTCCCCGACTTCGACCGCATCACGATGGACTCGGTCAGCGCGGTCTCCGACCGGTACCGCACGCCGCGCAGCAGCTCACCGTCGGTGATCCCGGTGGCGACGAAGAACACGTTCTCCCCGGTCACCAGGTCCTCGGTCGTCAGCACCCGGTCCAGATCGTGCCCGGCGGCGATGGCCCGCTGCCGCTCCTCGTCGTCCTTGGGCCACAGCTTGCCCTGGATGGTCCCGCCCAGGCACTTCACGGCGCACGCGGAGATGATGCCCTCGGGCGTACCGCCGATGCCGAGCAGCATGTCGACGCCCGTGCCCTCGCGCAGCGCGTAGATCGAGCCGGCGACGTCACCGTCGGAGATCAGCTTGATGCGGGCGCCGGCCTCGCGGATCTCCTTGATGATCCCTTCGTGCCGCGGCCGGTCGAGGATGACGACGGTCACGTCCTCCGGCGTGGCCCGCTTCGCCTTGGCGACCCGCCGGATGTTGACCGCGACCGGCGCGTTGATGTCGACGAAGTCCGCCGCATCCGGGCCGGTGACCAGTTTGTCCATGTAGAAGACGGCGGACGGGTCGAACATGGCGCCGCGCTCGGCCGCGGCCAGCACGGCGATCGCGTTGGGCATGCCCTTCGCGGTCAGTGTGGTCCCGTCGATCGGGTCGACGGCGATGTCGACCTCGGGACCGGTCCCGTCACCGATGCGTTCCCCGTTGAAGAGCATCGGGGCCTCGTCCTTCTCGCCCTCCCCGATGACGACCACGCCGTTCATCGAGACGGTGGAGACGAGGGTGCGCATCGCGCGTACCGCGGCGCCGTCGGCGCCGTTCTTGTCGCCGCGGCCCACCCAGCGACCGGCGGCCATCGCGGCGGCTTCGGTCACCCGGACGAGTTCCAGGGCGAGGTTGCGGTCGGGGGCCTCGGAGGGGACATCGAGTTCGGACGGCAAGTGATGATGCTCGGTCATCGGAGCGCACCTTTCTGATACGACGACGGCCGGATGAGGGTTCCCGTCGACTCTATCGCCAGGCTGACAAAATGAGCAGGGGACCCCACGGATGAGCGCAGCGGGCACCTGCGACGATAGGGGACGTGGCAGGCACGAACGGCAAGCAGAAGACGGTCCGGGACATGATCCTCTCCCTGGCCCTGATCGGCCTCGCGGCGGGCTTCATCTACCTGCTCGTCCCCCACGACGATCACCCTCCCGACATCCAGCGGGTCGACTACCGGGTCGAGCTGCTGACGGCTCGGCGCGCGGCGACCTACCCGGTGGCCGCGCCGGAGGGCCTGCCCAGCGCCTGGAAGGCCACCTCGGTCCGCTTCCAGGGCGAGGCCGGCGACCGCTGGCACCTCGGCTACCAGACCCCCGACGGTCAGTACGTCCAGATCGAGCAGTCGACTCAGAAGCCCGTCGCGGACTTCCTCACCGACGCGAGCCAGGGCGCGACGGCCACGAAGACGACCGAGAAGATCGGCGACCGCACCTGGACGCACTACACCGGCGGCCGCTACGACGCGCTGGTGCTGGAGAACACCCCCGGCTCCACGACGGTGGTGGCCGGCACGGCCTCGTTCACCCGGCTGACGGAGATGGCCGCGGCACTGAAGATGTCCTGACCGTTACTCGCGGAGTTGGCCAGTGTTGGCCGGACTACCGTAAACCGGATCGGTGATCCGGTGACCCTCCAAACGGTCTTGAGGGTCGGGGAACAGCGTGAGCTGGTCACTTCGGTTCCGCCAGGTCTTGTCCCCTCCGTTTGGGGTGCCTGTGGTCCTGGGTGGGCTCGCGGTCCCGCGTGGCCTGGGAATGGATACGGTCTGGCCGGTAGCTCTCCGCGCGCTCATCCTCTGGTGAGCGGTGGTCACACCTGGCCGACGCCGGATCCTGTGTCCCAGGCCTCGCCTGCCGATCGCCACGGCGGCACCGTGATGCCGGGTGACGGAAGTTGTTCTGGTCTGTTGCAGGAGGGGCTTTTGCCAGTGCTGGGCGCCCCAGCGGGAGGTGTAGGCGGGATCGACCGCGATCACGACGAGTCCGGTGTGGAAGGCCATGCCGCGCAGCCGTTCGCGGAAGCGGGCGGTGGGGATGCCGGTGCGCCGGAACGTGTTTCCGCGTTTGCCGCGGCCCATGGTCTCGCGGCCGGTGGCGCGTGCGTCGTCGAAGCCGAGGTTCTCGATCATGATCGCGGCGCAGTTGTGCTGTTTCGCGATGGCGAGGAGTTCGCTGATCGCTGCGCGCAGGCGTCCGTCCCGCCGGGAAGCGGTCCCGGTCAGGTCCAGGGCGATGGTGATCGGCTGCCCGGCCGGGTTGCCGTGCGGGTCCAGGACGTACGCGGCGAGATGATCGGCGTTCAGATCGACGCCGAGCGTCTTCTCACCGAGGGCGCGGATTTCTTCCGGGGTGGGAAGGGCGGCGGTGTCGGTGGACCAGGACGCATCCAGGTACCAGCGGCCGCGGGCCGGATCGTAAGCGATGTCGTAGCGCACGGCCCGGTGCGCGGACACCCGGTCGTGCCATTCCTCACGGCGGTGGGAGAAGGCGACGGCGCAGGCCGGCTTGTACCGGCCGCGGGGAGCGTTGGCCAGATGCCGCAGAGGTTCGGGCAGGACGAGCGTGACCGATCCGTCATCGGGGTCGACGGTGATGGTGTAGTTCCCGCCCGGGGCGCCGCTCTCGCCGTCGGCGGTCAGGAACATGCGCTGCGCATCCCACCGCCGATGCCACTCGTGCTCGGTGAGCTGCCCTTCAGCGAGGTTGTGCCGGGCCCTGGCGAGGCGACGTCCGCCGGCCGAGATGCTCGGGCGGCCATCCCCGATCCGCTGCTCGACGACGGCGAGCCGGGCCGTGAGGCCCTGCATCCGGCGCTGCTTCTGGAAACGCTCGGCCCGCGTCGGGTAGCCGCGCACCCCGCCCACGCGTTCGCCGCATGCGACGGCGAGGCGCGCGGTGATGCTGCGGACAGCGCGGCGCAGGCTGGCCCGCTCGTCATACAGGGCCCGCTTGGCAAGCTGGTATTGGTCCTCGGACGCGCGGGTGATCGCGCCCGCCCACCGTGACGACGACACCGCCGTCAGCGCCCGCTTACGCCCGGCGCGCTGGTTGTCCCTCGTCTTCACGTCGCCCAGGCGTACACGCGTGGCGAGATCCGTGCGGGCGTGATGCCCGAGATGCCGGCCGACCAGATGCAGGACTTCCGCATCAGCAGCGGGCAGGCGCAGGCGGTCCCGGATACGCGCGCCCGTGGGCGCGGCGACGGTGAACGGGGCGGCCAGGGTGCGTAACTCGCGCTTCCCTGTTCGCTTGCGCGCCACCGGCCGACCTCCCTCCAACTCGTCACCATGACACTACACATGACCGATAGTGGCCTACAAATCGGCTTCCCCGACAGTGGACTTGACCGCCTTGGTGAGTGCCCGTGCCCGCACCGAGCGGGCCCCGTACAACCGGCCGGAGAACGAGGTGACCACCGCCAGCATGTCCCGCACCAGATCACCATCCCCGGCGCCGTCCAACTCCTCATCCCCGCCCGCGATCTCCAGGGAACACCCCCACGATGGAAGCACCACCTCCGCCAGCAGCGACGTCCCGAAACGCGCCAGTCGCTCCTCATGCGACACCAGCAACACCGTCACCGCATCGCCCTGACACGCCCGCAGCGCTCGGCGCAGACCCTTGCGCTTGTCCGACAGCCCCGAGGCCACATCCGTAAACTCCCCGACCACGGTCCGCCCTCCGGCTGCCTCCCGCAGCGTGGTCATCTGCCGGTCCAAGTCCCCTTCGGCCCGCTGCCGGTGCGAGGACACGCGCCCGTAGAGCACCACACCCCCCGCCGGCACCAGCACCGGCTGCCCCCGCTTCCGGGACAACGCATCCAGATCGCCTACACGGAAGACCCGACGCCCACCAGGCGAACGGCGGTCCTCCAACACCCCCTCAAGGGTGTAACGGCGCAGGGTCCGAGTCGAAACCCCCAACCGCCTGGCCGCCCTACCCGCAGAGATCCAATCGTCAGGCTTCTCACTCATATGGGGGACCCTATGGCCGACTGTGACCTACAACCGAAGCAACAGCCGTCAACCCGTACGGCACCGACCGTCCCGACCCGCCCGTTCTGACACGTGAGAGGCCCCCGTTGCCGGGGGCCTCTCACGTGTGCGGGGTGGCTCAGACGGTCGTGACGACGTCGTCGTACGCCAGGCGCGGGGAGCGCGGGAACCAGGCGTCCTGGCCCGGCTTGCCGATGTTGACGACCATCACCGGGGTGTGGTCGTCGTCCAGGAACTCCTTCTGGACGCCCGCGGCGTCGTAACCGCCCATCGGGCCGGCGGCGAGGCCGGCGGCGCGGACGCCGATGATGAAGTACGCGGCCTGGAGGGCGGCGTTCAGGGCGGCGCTGCCCTCGCGCACCGCGCGGTCGCCGAAGACGGCGTCCTTGGCCTGCGGGAAGTGCGGGAAGAGCTGCGGCAGCTCCTCGTGGAACTCGTTGTCCGCGGCGAGGATCGCGACCAGCGGGGCGGCGGCGGTCTTCTTCTGGTTGCCCTCGGCCATGTGCTGCACCAGGCGCTCGCGGGCCTCGGGGGAGCGGACCAGGACCACCCGGAGGGGCGACTGGTTCATGGAGGTCGGGCCGTACTTGACCAGGTCGTAGATGGCCTGGACCTGCTCGTCGGACACCGGCTCGTCGGTGAAGGTGTTGGCGGTGCGGGCCTCGCGGAACAGCAGGTCCTGGGCGGTGGGGTCAAGAACAAGAGACATGGTTTCGAACTTCCTGGAGATCGCGATCCGTCGAATCCGGACCGCGGTCCGGATAGGCTGACGGCACGACCATACGCCGAGAAGGTTCAACCTTCAACAAGGCCGGGGCCGAGTGATCCGCCTCACAGACGCCGCCCCGCTCACGCCGCCCCGCTCACACCGCCCCGCTCACTCCCCCTCCGCGTCCCCCTGGGCGCCCTCTTCCTCCTCGGCCAGCGCCGCGTCCAGCCGGGCCCGCGCCCCCTCCAGCCATCGCCGGCACACCCGGGCCAGCTCCTCGCCGCGCTCCCAGAGCGCGAGGGACTCCTCAAGGCTCGTCCCGCCTGCCTCCAGCCGCCGTACGACCTCGATCAACTCGTCGCGCGCCTGCTCGTAGGAGAGCGTCTCTTCCGTCTTGCCGCTCATGCGTTCACCTTCCCCATCGACTTCCCCAGCGACTCGTACGACCCGTGCGGCACCTCAGCCGTCCACCCGCACCGTGAACTCCCCCTCGGCGACCCGCGCCCGCAGCGCCTCGCCCCGCTCGACCTCCGCGCTGCCCCGCACCACATGGCCGTCGTCCTTCTGCAGCACGGCGTAACCGCGCTTCAGCGTGGCGGCGGGGGAGAGCGCCACCACGCGCGCGTGCGTGTGCGTCAGCTCGGAGTCGGCACGGTCGAGCAGATGCCCGAGGGTCCGCCGCGACCGGTCCACCAGCGAGCCGACATGATCGGCCCGCTCGTCGACCATCCGGTGCGGATCCTCCATGACGGGCCGCGCCAGGGCATGCGCCAGCCCCCGCTCCTCCCGCCCCACCAGCCCGTCGACACACCGCCGGGCCCGGTCCCGCAGCATCCGCACCCGCTCCAGCTCCTCGCCGACGTCCGGTACGACCTTCTTGGCGGCGTCGGTGGGGGTGGAGGCGCGCAGGTCGGCGACGAAGTCGAGCAGCGGGTTGTCGGGCTCGTGCCCGATCGCGGACACGACGGGCGTACGGCACCCGGCGACGGCCCGCACCAACTGCTCGTCGGAGAACGGCAGCAGATCCTCCACGCTGCCACCACCGCGAGCCACGATGATCACGTCGACGTCCTGGAGCGCGTCGAGCTCCTTCACGGCCTGCACGACCTGCGGCACGGCGTGCACGCCCTGCACCGGCACGTTCCGCACCTCGAACCGCACCGCCGGCCACCGGTGCCGGGCGTTCTCCAGGACATCCCGCTCGGCGGCCGAGGCCCGCCCGCACACCAGCCCGATCAGCTGCGGCAGGAACGGCAGCGGCTTCTTCCGTTCGGCGGCGAACAGCCCCTCGGCGGCCAGCGCCTTCTTGAGCGCCTCCAGCCGCGCCAGCAGCTCCCCGACCCCGACCGGCCTTATCTCGGCCGCCCGCAACGACAGCTGCCCACGCGGCGCGTACCACTCCGGCTTCGCGTGGACCACGACCCGGGCGCCCTCACCGACGACATCGGCGACGGCGTCGAACACCTGCCGGTAGCAGGTGACGCCGATCGAGATGTCGTACGACGGATCCCGCAGCGTCAGAAACACCACCCCCGCTCCCGGCCGCCGGGAGAGCTGGGTGATCTGCCCCTCGACCCACACGGCACCGAGCCGGTCGATCCACCCACCGATCAACCGGGAGACCTCGCCGACAGGCACAGGCGCTTCGACAGACGTGTTCAAAGCCATGCGCCGAGAGTAACGGCGCCCACCGACAAGTCTTCGTCACGCGGCCCGCCGCTGCGCGACCCCCACCATCACCCCACGATCATTCCCACCGCCAACCACACCGCCAACCACACCGCCCCCACCACCTGCGCCGCAACCGGTGCCGTTCGTCCGCCTCAGGCGGGGGCGCCGTCGTCGTGCCGGTCTCGGACGTCGGTGCCTCCCGCGGGTGTGTGTCGCACCCGGCTTGGGTTCCCGTCGGTCTCCCCGGGATCGTCACCGGGACGCGATCTTCGGCCCCCCGAACGCGGCCTTACGATGGGTGCCATGACTGCTTCGCCTGGCCGCCGTGTCCTGCTCGCCGCCCCCCGTGGCTACTGCGCGGGTGTGGACCGCGCCGTGATCGCCGTCGAGAAGGCCCTGGAACAGTACGGGGCCCCGATCTATGTCCGGCACGAGATCGTCCACAACAAGTACGTCGTGCAGACCCTGGAGAAGAAGGGCGCGATCTTCGTCGAGCGGACCGAGGAGGTCCCGCCGGGGAACATCGTGATGTTCTCCGCGCACGGCGTCGCCCCCGTCGTCCACGAGGAGGCCGAGCGCGGCCGCCTGGCCTCCATCGACGCGACCTGCCCGCTCGTCACCAAGGTGCACAAGGAAGCCGTCCGCTTCGCAGGCGACGACTACGACATCCTCCTGATCGGCCACGAGGGCCACGAGGAGGTCATCGGCACCTCCGGCGAGGCCCCCGACCACATCCAGCTCGTCGACGGCCCGGCGGACGTGGCGAAGGTCGAGGTCCGCGACGAGTCCAAGGTCGTCTGGCTCTCCCAGACCACGCTCTCCGTCGACGAGACCATGGAGACGGTCGACGCGCTGAAGGAGAAGTTCCCGCAGCTGATCTCCCCGCCGAGCGACGACATCTGCTACGCCACCCAGAACCGTCAGCTCGCCGTGAAGCAGATGGGCGCCGAGGCCGAACTGGTCATCGTGGTCGGCTCCCGCAACTCCTCCAACTCCAAGCGGCTCGTGGAGGTCGCCAAGCTGGCCGGCTCCCGCGCGGCCTACCTGGTCGACTTCGCCGCCGAGATCGACGAGGCCTGGCTGGACGGGGTGACCACGGTCGGCGTCACCTCCGGCGCCTCCGTCCCGGAGGTGCTGGTCGAGGAGGTCCTGGCGTGGCTCGCCGAACGCGGCTACGGCGATGTGGAGATCGTCAAGGCGGCCGAGGAGTCCATCACCTTCTCGCTGCCCAAGGAACTCCGCCGTGACCTGCGCGAAGAGGCGGCCGCCCTGGTCGCCGAGCGCGGCGGCAGCGGCACCGGGGCCTGAACGGCGCTCGTACGACGGTGTGACCGGCGGCCGTCCGGCGTCGTGACTGTCAGTCGTACGACGTAACGTGGAGCCATGCAGATCTTCGGTGTGGACATCGGTGGTTCAGGGATCAAGGGCGCTCCTGTGGACCTGGACAAGGGCGACCTGGCCCAGGAGCGCTGCAAGGTGCTCACCCCGCATCCGGCGACGCCCGACAGCGTCGCCGACGGGGTCAAGCAGGTCATCGACCACTTCGGGTGGACCGGCCCGGTCGGGCTCACCTTCCCCGGAGTGATCAGCGACGGCACACATATCCGTACCGCGGCGAACGTCGACAAGAGCTGGATCGACACCGACGCGCGCACGCTGTTCAGCGAGCGGCTCGGCGGCCTGCCGGTGACCGTGGTCAACGACGCGGACGCGGCGGGCGTGGCCGAGATGCAGTTCGGCGCCGGCCGGGACCGCAAGGGCGTGGTCATCCTGCTCACCTTCGGCACCGGCATCGGCAGCGCCCTGTTCATCGACGGCGAGCTGGTCCCCAACACCGAGCTGGGCCACCTGGAGCTGGACGGCCACGACGCCGAGAAGAAGGCCTCCAGCAAGGCCAAGGAGGACAACGACCTCAGCTGGGAGCACTGGGCGCACCGGGTCACCAAGTACCTCGCCCATGTCGAGATGCTGTTCACTCCGGAGCTGTTCGTCATCGGCGGCGGGGTGAGCCGCAAGGCCGACAAGTTCCTGCCCCTCATCAAGGGCATCAAGGCCGAGATCGTGCCGGCACAGCTGCAGAACAACGCGGGGATCGTGGGCGCGGCGATGCGTGCGGCGCACCACGCCAAGTAGCCGCGGGCAGCCGGAGACAGGCGGGGACAGCCGGACACAGCCGGGTACAGCCGGACACAACCGGGGACAGCCGGAGACAGGCGGGGACAGCCGGACACAACCGGGGACAGCCGGAGACAGGCGGGGACAGCCGGACACAACCGGGGACAGCCGGAGACAGGCGGGGACAGCCGGACACAGCCGGGGGGTCAGCCTCCGAGCCGGCTCCGGATCAGCCGGATCCGGCGGACGATGACGATCACCCCGGCGACCAGCGTGCCGCCGTAGAGCCAGCCGGCCTGCGTGGACAGGGCCGTCACCAGGCCCATCACACCGCCCAGGAACCCGCCGCCGCCGTCGTCGGCGACGGTCAGCAGGCCGGCGGCGAAGGCGATCGGGACGATGACGGGGGCGGTCAGCAGATCGCTCCCGCGCACCCACAGCGCGGTCAGCGCGCACACCGGCAGGGACAGTACGCCGTACACCGTCAGGGACGCCCCGAACAGCTGGGCGTCCAGGAAGCCCAGCAGGAACATCGCGGCCCCGCAGAACAGGCCGCCGCCGAGTCCGGTGAGCCGTGGGCCCGGCGGTCGCCCGGGGCCGGCCGCCGCCGTACCGGACCTTCCCGGGGCCGGCCGGCGCTCGGCCGTCGCCGGCCGCCGTCCGGCCTGCGGCGGCAGGGGTGGGCGGGGGGCGCCACGGCGCTGTCCGTGCTGTCGGGGACGGGTCCTGTGATGCTCCACCGGACCAACTTAGGTCGGTTAATGTGCCAAGTCGCAGCCCAGACACGCCGAAACCAAGCCGAAGAGCGGAGCTTGTCCAGGTGTTCGACGCGGCCACCGGCCAGGGGCTCCGAACCCCGTAAACTGGTGGATCGGCCGGCCCGCCGGCACTGGCAGCCTCCGGCTCACTCACCCACTCACTACGGGAAGTCGCAACGTGTCGCTCACGATCGGAATCGTCGGCCTGCCCAATGTCGGCAAGTCGACCCTGTTCAACGCCCTGACCAAGAACGACGTGCTGGCGGCCAACTACCCGTTCGCCACGATCGAGCCCAACGTGGGTGTGGTCGGCGTCCCCGACGCCCGGCTGGCCAAGCTGTCCGAGATCTTCTCCTCGCAGCGGATCCTCCCGGCGACCGTCGACTTCGTCGACATCGCGGGCATCGTGAAGGGCGCCTCCGAGGGCGAGGGCCTGGGCAACAAGTTCCTCGCGAACATCCGTGAGTCCGACGCGATCTGCCAGGTCATCCGTGCCTTCAAGGACGAGAACGTCGTGCATGTCGACGGCAAGGTCTCGCCGAAGGACGACATCGAGACGATCAACACCGAGCTGATCCTCGCCGACCTCCAGACGATCGAGAAGGTCCTGCCGCGCCTCCAGAAGGAGTCGCGGATCAAGAAGGACGTGGCGCCCAAGGTCAAGGCCGTCGAGGAGGCCAAGGAGATCCTGGAGAAGGGCGACACGCTGTTCTCCCAGGGCATCGTCCAGGGCTCGGACCGCGCCGAGCTCCTCCACGACCTGCACCTCCTCACCGCCAAGCCCTTCCTCTACGTCTTCAACGTCGACGAGGACGAGCTGACCGACGACACCTTCAAGGCCGAGCAGCGCGCCCTGGTCGCCCCGGCCGAGGCGATCTTCCTCAACGCCAAGCTGGAGCAGGACCTCGCCGAGCTCGACGAGGAGGACGCCCTGGAGCTGCTGGAGTCGGTCGGCGCCGAGGAGCCCGGCCTCGCCACCCTGGCCCGCGTCGGCTTCAACACCCTCGGCCTGCAGACCTACCTCACGGCCGGCCCCAAGGAGTCCCGCGCCTGGACGATCAAGAAGGGCGCGACGGCCCCCGAGGCGGCCGGCGTGATCCACACCGACTTCCAGAAGGGCTTCATCAAGGCCGAGGTCATCTCCTTCACCGACCTGGTCGAAACCGGCTCGGTGGCCGAGGCCCGCGCGAAGGGCAAGGCCCGCATGGAGGGCAAGGACTACGTCATGCGGGACGGGGACGTCGTCGAGTTCCGGTTCAATGTTTAATTGAAATTAAAATTCTTTCTGGGATATCGGAAAGTGCAGGTCAGAAGGGGTCCACCTGAGGGTGGGCCCCTTCCTGGCGCTGCCCGTCCACCCTTACGCGATCAGGTAGCCGCGTCTATCTCCACACCTGCGACAGCTGGGCCCGCAGGGGCTGGCCGCCGGAGATCATCGATGGTCAGACGGTGCGGATGACAGGGGCAGGTTTGATGTCCTGGGCGTCGATGAGGGCGCGGATGTCGTCAGGGTCCGAGGTCCAGATGATGGCGCCGAGGCTGGCTGCCATGGTCACGACGGTGGCGTCGACGATGTCGGAGGTGCCGGCCTTGCCGCAGAGGATGCCTGCGGTTTTGGCGGTTTCGAGGCCGACGGGTACGACGTGGCACCCGGCGAGGAACTTGCCGAGTCTGACCTGGCGGCGGGAGTCCCGCCATGCCTGGCTGACGGCGACGGACGGGATGTGGATGTCGCGTCCGTCGTCCAGCGCCAGGCTGTGGCGGGCCCACATGCGTCGGTCGTCGTTGTCGATGGCGATGAGTACCCCGGCGTCGTACAGGTAGGGGATGTTCACGCGGCCGAGGCTCCCGGGCTGCTGAGGTACTCGGCGTCGGCGGCGGCCAGGTCCGCGCGGGCGGCGGCGAGCTCTTCTGGGGTGAAGGCGCCGTGTTCTGCCTGCCACTCCTGGATGACGGCGCGGCCGGCCCGCAGGCGCAGCTCGCGTTCGGCTGCTCCGGCGACGAGGCGGGAGAGTGGGATGCCTTCTTCCTCGGCGGCTCCGGCCAGGGCTTCGACCAGGGATTCGTCGAGAGTGATAGTCACCTTCTTGGTAGCCATACATCAACCATAGCGTGGTATGGCCCTTCGATGCTGATGTGCGGATCACGTGCCGACGAGCGCGGAGTGCGTGAGCGCATCCAGTGAGGAGGACCTTGCCGACTCGATGTGTAGCGAGGGGTTCGACTCTTTGAGGTCGGGCCCCTGGTTCTTTTCCGTGCTCCGGGGCGAGAGCGCCGACCGCCTCCTCGATCCATCTGGACAACGAAAGCGTTGATCGCGATCGCGAGCGGTGGCTGGGCGCATGCCATTACTAACGTCTGTGTTAGTAACGTCGTTGTTAGTGTCCCAACGACGTCGAGATCGACATCGTCGGGGCGGACCGTGCCCCCATTGCCAAGGAGCTGCTCTTCGCAGGCTCCGTCAAGTGGCTGGAACGGTCGCCCTTCGACCGGCACGACCTGGCAGCTCTCCATCGACACCGGGCCGCCCTCACCGACGAACCTGTTCCGGTGGTGGCGGTCTCGCGCGGCGGGGTCGACTGTCCGGGGCTCGATGCCGCGTACGGCCCCGGCGATCTGCTGACCGCGTGGCCGGCGTGACGGGTGCGGACCCGGCCTGCGCCGCTGACCGCTCTCACCACCGGCGGGGTGCCGGTGTTCCACGTTGACAGGGGTGACCCCTCCGCGGTGGTCGCTGCTCGTGGGCGAGGGTGCTGCGTGTTCAGCTGTGCTGGGGGAGCCACAGGGGGGCGCTGCTGCCGCGGGGGAGGAGGATGTCGCGGAAGTGGCCGGGGGTGCGGGTCATGACGATCTGGTCGGTGACGCCCTGGTAGTGGCCGCAGGGGGTGTCGGCACTGAAGGTCTCGGGGTCGAGGTAGGCGTGCGGGGATCCGGGGGCGGGGTCGAGGGCGGTCGCGTGGGCGTAGGCGCGGTCGAAGACGCCGAGGCTGAGGATCCAGGTGGCGATGCGGGTGAGGTTGAGGGTGACGCGGTAGCTGCCGCCGTCGGTGGCACGGCGCATCAGCGCGGCGAGCACGCCGGTGGTGGCCAGCCAGGAGAGAACGTAGTCGTTGACGACGCTGATGTACGGCAGGGCCGGTGTGCTGGTCGGACGGGCCGCGATGCCGTCCTCGCCCTCCATGAGCATGATGCCGCTGAGCGCGCCGGCGGTCTGGTCGAAGCCGACGCGGTGGGCCCAGGGGCCGGTCTCACCGGCGAGGGTGATGCCGACGTGGATGATGCCGGGCCGGACGGCCGCGGCCTCCTCGGCGCCGAGGCCGATCTTCTCCAGGTAGCCGGGGCGGCGGTTGGCGTAGAAGACGTCGGCTCCGCTCAGGAGTTCGCGGATCCTGGCCTGTCCCTCGGCGCCGTAGGGGTCGATGGTGGTCGAACGGACGCCGACGTTGGCGGTGTTGTAGGTGGAGTCGTGCTCCAACTCGTTCGGCCGCCAGATGTTCAGCACGTCGGCACCGTGCTGGGCCAGGTCCCGGCCGACTCCGGCGCCGGCGATGATGTGGCCCATGCCCAGAGCGCGCACGCCGGAGAGCGGCTGGGCGGCCGCGGCGGACAGGGGTTCGGGCTCGCTGTCGGCGATCTTCTCGATCTTGATCAGCGGCTGCTGCGCGATGTACTCGTAGGCGGGCTCGCGGAGAAACTCCTCGGTGGTGCGCAGCATGGGCATCACCACGCCGATCTCGTCGCCCGCCTGCTCCAGGTCGGCGGCGTTCCACTTGGAGACGGCGTCCGCGACGGCCTGCTTCTCCGGCCAGGTGCGGAGCAGCTTGTAGACGGCGTTCTTGATCTTCGGGTAGGGGTTGAGCGGCATGACCCAGCGGTCGTCGCGCGTCTGGTAGAAGTCGAAACCGAGCGGGTTGGCCGGGTCCGAGGGCGTGCCGCCGGGGTAGCCGTTGAGCAGCTCCCACTTCTTGTCGTAGAAGGGGCACAACCGGTGCGGGGCCTTGCGCAGGTCCATGGTGATGTCCTGGCCCTCGCCGGTGCGCCGGCGCCACAGGGCCGCCAGGGCGACGGACTTGGCGGTCATGCCCAGGGCGGGGACGGCGCCCAGGCGCATGATGCTGGGCACGATGGGGTCGGCACCGATGAAGGTGATCTCTCCGCCGCTGTCCTCGGGGTGGAGGCCGACCGAGGCGAGGACCTCGCGCAGGGCCTGGTGGATGTCGAAGCCGTCGTCCGTGGTGGACGGGTTGGCGAGGGTCTGCTGGATGCGGTCGGTGAGTTCTTCGGCGCTCATGGGTTCTGCGGTCTCCGTGGTGTGGGGGGATGCCCGGCGGTGAGGGCGGGTGCGGCTCAGGCGTCGAAGGTCTCGCCCAGGGCCCGCAGCAGGACGATCTGCCGGCGGTCGCGCTCGGCGGCGAGTTCGTCGACGGTGCCGCCGAAGTCCTTGACCTGCTCGGTCAGCAGCTGCCTGGTGGGCTCGTCGAAGGCCACCTTCTCCTGGACCATGTCGGCCCAGCGCCGCTCCATGCCGATGCCCAGATGGTCCATGAAGTGGGTCAGTCCGCCCTCCCCGCCGGCCAGGTGGAAGGAGCGGAAGGGCCCGGCGACGGCCCAGCGCTGGCCGATGGACGAGGTGACGATGTCGTCGAGTTCCTGCATGGTGACGACGCCCTCGCTCACCAGATGCACGCACTCGCGGAAGATCGCCGACTGCAGCCGGTTGGCGACGAAGCCGGGCACCTCCTTGCGCAGGACCTGCGGCTGCTTGCCGAGGCCGCGGTAGAAGGCGCGGGCGCGTTCGACCGTCTCCGCCGAGGTCCGCTCGCCGGGAACGACCTCCACCAGCGGCACCAGATGCGGCGGGTTGAAGGGGTGCCCGACGACGAGCCGGGCCGGGTCCCTGAGCGCGGTGGCGATCTCGGTGGCGGGGATGCCCGAGGTGGAGGTGGCGAACAGGGCGCCGGCCGGTGCGTTGCTCTCGATGGTGTGCCACATCTCGTGCTTGACCTCCAGCCGCTCCGGGCCGTTCTCCTGCACCAGGTCCGCCTCGCGGACGGCGGTGGCCAGGTCCGGCTCGAAGGACAGCCGCGCGGTGAGCGCCGAGGTGTCCAGCCCGAGCGCCTTCAACGCGGGTGTGGCCTGCGCGACGTACGTGCGCACGGCCTCGTCGACGCCGGGCTGCGGGTCGCTGACGGTGACGGACAGGCCGCGGGCCAGGAACAGCGCCGCCCAGGAGGCACCGATGACGCCTCCCCCGACCACGGTGACCTTGTGGATTCCGGCGATGCTGTCGTTCTCGGACATGCGGAACACCTGCTCTTCTTCGACTCGGCGTGGGGGATGCGGGGGGATGTGGGGGGAGAGGGGGAGACCGTCAGGCCAGGTAGTCGTGGACGACCCGGGCGCGGCCCAGGGTCAGGTCGGTGAGGATGTGCGAGGCGGAGACGACCTCCAGGACCGGCAGGTCGGCGAGCGGGGCCAGCGCGTGGGCCAGCAGCTGCAGCCGGGCGGGCCCGCTCCAGGCGCCCTTGACCGTGAGGTCGCCGATCTGGGTCCGGACGAGTTCGCAGATGCGCGGCGAACCGTCGTAGTGCGGAAGCTTCTTGAGCATGAACGTCGGCAGCGTCAGCTCCTCGCGGGCCTTCTCGGTGGCCAGCGACCGGTGCTTGTAGCCCATCGTCGCGCGGGCTACGGGCAGCGAGCCGTAGTCCAGGGTGCCGACGAGAGTGTCCTGGTCGACGAAGAGCCGGGGCCGGCCGAGCTTCTTCGGGAAGGCGCCGATCTCCCGGCCGCTCGCGATCGCGGGGAAGTTGTCCACGTACATCGACAGGCTGTACTCGCCTGTCTCGCCCTCGTACTCGACGACGGCGAGCTGGCCCGACTCCGTGTAGTCGCCCAGCCCGGTGACGTTCGGCATCCGCATGACCTCGAAGCGCACCAGCGGCTCCGTCACCCGCAGCGGCTCCGGCACGACCCGCTTCAGGGCCCCGGGATCCGTCCGGTAGGTGATGTTCAGATACTCGCGGTCGGTGAACCGGTACGGACCCGCCGGGAAGGCCGGGGCGTCCAGCGGTGTGCTCGGTGCGTGGACGACGTCCTCGACTCGCATGGCTCTCGCTGCCTCTCACGTCCCCGTGTCTGACATAACGACACTAAAGGGACGAAACGGTGTCCACCTGTCCTCGGTCGCGTGTCCCGGGATGCCCCGGAGTGCTCGGCTGGACCTGCATGGTGGCTGTCATGTCGATCTAAGTTGCATAATGCAACACAGCCACTGTAGATCCGCCCACCGTCTGTTGCAAAATGAAACTCCGAGGCGGGAGCCCGGGCCGAGGGAAGGGACGCGCACGTGGCCGACGACGACACAGAGCTCCGGGGACTGGTCCGTGAGCTGGTGACCCTCTCCCGGCGCTTCCGGGGCAACGCCGAACGGCTCCACCCGGAACTGAGCTTCGTCGACTACTCCCTGCTGTCCGAGATGGACGCGCGCGACGGGGCCCGCGCGGCGGACCTGGTCGGCCTCTACGGCCTCAACAAGTCCACGATCAGCCGCCAGGTCGCCGCGCTGCAACGCGCCGGCCTGGTGGTACGCGAGGCCGACCCGCACGACCACCGAGCCCAGCTGCTGCGCCCCAGCGACCACGGCCGGGAACTCCTCGCCCGCGCCGACGCCCTGATGTACCGGGAGGTCGACACCCGCACCGGGGGCTGGGCCCCGGAAGAGGTCCAGGCCCTGCGCGGCCTCCTCGCCCGCTACAACACCGCCGCGTCCGCCGTCGCCGGAGACGCCGCCGACCGCTGAAGGACAGTCGGTCCGGGGAGGATCGGGCGCCGATCGTCGTGGCCGGAGCCGCCGGAGCCGCCGGAGCCGCCGGAGCCGCCGGAGCCGCCGGGGCCACCAGGGCAGCTGGGGCGGCTGGGGCGGCGGCCGGGGCAGCTGCCGAACGTGCCGCCGACGTGGCGCATCCGAGCGGTACCGGTCGGTCGGAGGGCGGCGAGCAGGGTGATGTGGACGGCGGTGCCGAGGCCCGCCCCCTGGGGCCCTCGCTGCGGCCGCGCCCGCCTGGCGGGCGGTCGCCCCTGAGTTCCTCCCGTGCCGATCTCGGCCGGGGACCTTCTCATCGGAGGGTGGTCAGTGCGCTCTCGGCGGCTGCCAGGATCGTACGTGTCTGGTGGGCGACCTGTCGGCGCACGGGTACCCGGCGCAGGCGCAGGGTCTTCTCGAAGTCCGCGCACCAGGTGGTGAAGAGGTCGTCCAGATCGCGGTGCAGGCCCGGCGCGGCGGGGTCGTCCGCCGCCTCCAGCAGTCGTAGCAGCAGGCCCGCGGCGCGCAGCGGTTGGCGGCGGGCCACGACGTCCAGGGCACAGACCTGGGCCGTCGTCAGCCCCGGCGGTCCGTCGGCCGCCTGCCGGGCGAGCGGTTCCCAGGAGTCGGCGACCAGGTCGTAGAGGCCGTCGGCCATCCACTCCAGGACGCGTCTGGGCGCGTTGTCCCGGGCCGGTGGCAGGAAGGGGCGGGCCTTGTCGAGGACGGCGGTCACCTGGCGTCCGCCGTCCCGTACCAGCCCGGCCAGGTCACGCAGTACGGCACCGGCGTCCGGGCGCGGGGACGGGTCGTCGGCCAGGTCGGTCGCCCACAGGGGCACCTCGATGATCGCCGTGACCCCGCCGTACCGCGCGGGTGCGCACCACGTGGACAACCCGATGTTCTCGGACCCGGCCGCCAGGCGGGCCGCGCTCTCCGGCGGCGGCAGGACGTAGACGCCGGGGCCCGGGTTCTCCCAGTACAGGGCGTCGAACGTGCCGTACTGGACCGGGATGGCCAGCTCGGCGGCGGACTTCCGGAACGGCGCGGCGAACCGGGGGAGGTCGTGGGTCAACTGGACCCAGGTGCCGCCCGCGTCGACGTTGTGCAGGGAGCACTGGAGGACCGGCCGCAGTTCGTCGATGACGTCGAACAGCGCCTGGCTCTCCGGGAGCTGCCGGGATTCGATGGGCGCCCACTCCGGCTGTTCCGCCGCGACCGGGCGGTAGGCGGCACGGTAGTAGTCGGCCAGGGTGTGGCAGGAACTGGCCGTCGCCTCTTCGATGCCCTGGCTGAGCGCGGCGCCGTCCGGGTCAAGGCACAGGACGATGTCCCAGGTGACGAGGGACGGATCGGTCGCCGTGGACGGACCGGTAGCGGCAGACGGATCGGTCGCCGTCGACGGGTGGTGGCCGTGCGCCACCCGCTGCGCCAGGGTGCTCGCGACCCGCTCCGCCAGGGCGATCGCGGTGGTGCCGCCGACCGGCTCGTCGGGGTGCGGCCGGGCGACCACCAGGACGTGGTGCGGCCCGTGTCCCACGGACAGCATCAGGATCGGGCGGCCGGCCCGGGACGTGCCGATCCGGCGCAGTCGGCCGGTCCCGGGGAACCGGGAGACCAACCGCCGTGCCGAGTCGGTGACTTCCGCGACCGTGAGGTATCGGTCCAGCATCGGCACCTGGTCAGCTGCCGCCGTTGCCACCGCTCTCGCCGGTGGTCTCCTTCTTGTCCAGCGGCCGGATCTCGATCTTGTTCGGCATGCCATGTCCTCCCGGTGGTGGCTGTGACGTGTCATGGTTGTCGTGCTCTTGCCAGGGTTGGCCGAACCGGTGAATCTTGTCAACGTCCTTTGTCGACCGGCAAGTTGACGCTCACGAGATTGGCGTGAAGATGACGGTGCCCGCGATGCGGCGGCCTCGGATCAAGCCGGAACACCGGGCCTACCGGACCGTCGACGGCCATGTGCGGATCGGGAGCGTCGTGCACGGCATCGGTGCCGAGGTCACGGATCCCGACGGCTGGGTGTGGACGCTGGTTCAGGCCATGGACGGCACCCAGAGCGCCGCGGACATCGTCGCCGAGGTGTCCCGCCGTCACCCGGGGCTGGTGCTGCCGGACCCGGACATCGCCCAGGCGATCACGGACCTGACCATGGCCGGGTACGTGGAGGACGCCGGTGTCGCCCCGCCGGCGGAGCTGTCCGAGCGGGAACGCGAGCGGTACGGCAGGGGCATGACCCTGCTGCGCTGGATGGACCTCCGGCCCCGGGAGAGCGCCTGGGAGCCGCAGCTGCGGCTGCGCCGGGCCCGGGTGCTGCTGGTCGGCGTCGGCGGTACCGGCGGGGCCGCCGCGCGGGACCTGGTGGCCTCCGGGGTGGGACGGCTGCACTGTGTCGAACCGGACGTCGTCGAACTGTCCAACCTCAACCGGCAGACGCTCTTCGGCGAGCGCGACCTCGGTACGCCGAAGATCGACGCGGCGCTGACGGCGCTGCACGCCCTGAACTCGGACACGACGGTCACGGGCGAACGCCGTGAGGTGCGCGGGCCGGCGGACCTCGAAGACCTGCTGGCCGGTGACACCGGGGGTGCCGGCGGCTCCGGCGGCGGCGCGGGGTACGACGTGTTCCTCCTGGCCGCCGACCGGCCCGCCGTGATCCGCAGATGGGCCAACCAGGTCTGTCTGGCCACCGGCACCGCATGGGCCGAAGCCGGATACCGCGGTCCGCTGGTGAGCGTCGGGGTGTTCAGGCCCGGCCGGGGTGCGTGCTGGGAGTGTCTGCGCAGCGCCGAGATCGAGCGGCGCGATCTGCGGCTCGCGCCCGGCCAGGACGAGGAGGTCGCCTCACCCCGTATGCCGTGGAACCCGGTCAACGCCGTGACCGCGGGCCTGTCCGGCAGCCTGTTGGCCCATGCCGCGCTGATGCTGCTGTGCGGGATCCCGCCGGTCGACCCCGGATGCCGGTTCGGCCTCAACCTCATGGTGCCCGGCGACCCCGTGATGCAACGCTCGGAGCGCCGCCCCGACTGCCCCGCCTGCGGCGCCGCCTGCGCTGACCGGACGGCCGGGGAGCTGACCTCCGGGGAGCTGACCACCGGGGACCTGACGTGACGGACACCGCGGCGACGGACCGGCCCCGGATCGAGCCGTCGACCCGGGTCCTGCTGCACGACCTCGGGATACGGCGGGACCGGGACGAGTGGATCGTGGGCCGTATGGCCACCCGGACCTTCGTCGCCCTGCCCGCGGCCGGGGCCCGTGCGGTGGAACTCCTCGGCCGGGGGCTGAGCGTGGCCCGCACGGCGGAACTGCTGCGCGAGGAGACCGGCGAGGAACTCGACATCACGGACTTCGTCAGGGACCTGGCCGCCCTGGGGTTCGTGGCGCGGATCGGCGACTGCCCGGTTCCGGACGCCACACCACCGCGCGCGTCCCTGCCGTGGCTGCGGCCCCGCGCCGTCCGGTTCGCCCTGCACCCGGCGCCGGCGGTGCTCGTCGGAGTACTGCTGGCGGCCGCCGTCGCCGTGCTGATCCACCGCCCCGACCTGGTCCCGGGCTACCGCGACCTGCTGTGGAGCCCGCACGGCAGCCTGGTCCTGCTCACCGGGGCGGCGGCCGGGTGGGCGCTGCTGTTCGCCCATGAGCTGGCACATCTGGTCACCGCCCGGGCCGCGGGCGTGCCGGGGAGGATGCGGCTGGGCACCCGGCTGCAGTTCCTCGTCATGCAGACCGACATCAGCGGCATCGAACTCGCGCCCCGCCGCCACCGGCTGACGGCCTACCTGGCCGGTATCGCCCTCAACCTGTCCGTCGCCTCGGCCCTGGTACTGGTCCTCGCCGTGACGGACACCGGGACGACGGCCCACCGGGTGCTGGCCGCGGGCCTGCTGCTGGCTCTGCTGCCCCTGCCCTTCCAGTGCATGGTGTTCACGCGCACGGACCTCTACTTCGTCCTCCAGGACGTCACCGGCTGCCGGAACCTGTACGGCGACGGCCGGGCCTATGTCCGCTACCGGTTCCGACGGCTGCTGCGCGCCCCCCGCCCCGCCGGAGCCGGTGACCCGAGCGTCCGGCTGCCCCCGCACGAGCGCCGGGCCGTCCGCCTCTACAGCGTCGTCCTCGTGGCCGGCACGGTGGCCTGCCTGGCGTTCATGGCCGCCGTCACCCTTCCCGCCGACCTCACCCTGCTGGTCCGCGCGGTCCGGGGACTGGGCCCGGACCAGAGCCTCGCGCGCACCGCCGACTCGGCGGCCGTGCTGGTCACCCTCGGCGGGGTCAACGTCCTGTGGCTGGTGACCCGCTGGCGCAACCGCCGTTCACGCAGGTCCGCCGGAGTGACCTGACCGCGGTGCGTTCAACGGCAGGGTCCTCCCGCTCGCAGCGGCCGGGCCGGGCTCTTCGGCGCTTGCGTCGGACGCGAGCGTGCCGGGTACGCGTACAGCACATCGCCGCATCGCCGGCGTGCTGTGCCGATGACTTGTCAAGCTCCGTGCCACGTTCCATGGGGGAGGTTCGGTTGGGCGGTACTCAGTCGCAGTCTGCGGACTACGAACGCGTACTCGACGTGGTGACGGCCCCGGTAACCGATGCCTGTGACGCTCAGCGGGTTCAGTCGGGTTTCAACGCGCGGTCGGTCGCCGACACCTACGAGCCGTTCCTCAAGAAGCTCCAGCCCAGAGGCCCCGGTATTCCGATTTGACAGCGCGTGTCGGACGCCGACCTGGCCCGCCGGACCCGTCGAGGGGGAGCAGGCGCGCCTGGCATGACGGACGGGCACCACATCGAGAGAGCGGATGTGTGACACATGACCGTGGTCCACGCGCTGATCCATCTTCACGACTTCGACGACGGAAGTGCCGACTTCAAACTGATCGGGGTCTTCTCGTCGCGGGACAGGGCGGCGCAAGCCCAGGCTGTCACCGCGGAACTCCCCGGGTTCAGGGACTTTCCGGGCGGTTTCCAGGTCGTCCCGTTCGAGGTGGACCACGGGCGGGCGGGGGAGCGGGCAGGGGAAAGCCTGCCCGCGGATGTGTACCTGCTCTTCCGGATCCTGGAAGATCCGGACCGCGGTGAAGAGGTCCTGATCCTCGGGGCGTTCCTTTCGGAGGAGCAGGGCCACGCGGCGGCCCGGGCGTATCGGGAAGGCCCACCGGAGGCCGAGCTGGAGGTCTCTCCGGTGAGCCTGGACGAGAGAACGTGGGGTGACGGCTTCGTCACCGTCGAGCCCGACGAGCAGTGAGCCGCCTACGCCGACTCGCGCAGCCGCAGTTCCGCCCCCACCGTCAGTTCGTCGGGGCGCAGCGGGCCGGCTCCGGTCAGGAGTCTGGCCGTCTGTTCGACGGCTAGTGCGCCGAGGCGGCGGGTGTCCAGGGCCACCGTGGTCAGCGCCGGCTCGACGAGGGTGCCGAGGCCCAGGCCGTCGAAGCCCAGTACGGCGAGATCCCCGGGGACCTGGCGGCCGAGCCGGCGGGCGGCGCGCAGCGCTCCGAAGGCGATGATGTCGTTGAACGTGAACACGGCGGTCAGGTGCGGGTGCCGGGCCAGGAGTTCCTGGAGCGCGCGCTCCCCGCCCTCCACGCTCTGGTCGGCGCGGGCCACCGAACCGGAGTCCAGCGCGCACGCGGACATCGCGGTGTCGAACCACTCGTGCCGGACGCTCGGCTCGGAGCGTTCCGCGTGGTCCAGCATGCCGATGTGCCGGTGCCCGGCCCCTATCAGGTGCTGTATCGCCGCGTGCACGCCGGCCTCGCCGTCGATCCGGATCGAACTGAACCGCTCGGTGGGGCGCTTCCGGTCGATGAGGACGACAGGCAGCCCCCGGGTGAGCCGCGCGATCTCGTCCTCCGGCAGGCTCAGATAGCCCACCACGGCGTCCACCTGCGCGGCGATCACCTCCAGGGTGCCCTGCTCCTCCTCGACGCGGTCGCCGGTGTCGTACACCACGACGTGCCAGCCGCGGCCCCGGGCCGCGTCCAGCGCGGCGGCGGCGACCTCGGTGAAGAACGGGTTGAGCAGATCGGGGATCACCAGTCCGACGCTGATCGTGTCCTGCCGGACCAGCCCCCGGGCGAACCGGCTCGGCCGGTAGCCCAGCGCGAGGGCGGCGTCCAGGACGCGCTGCTTGGTGGAGACGCCGATCTCGCCCTTGTCGTTGAGCGCGCGTGACACGGTCTGCCGGGACACTCCCGCGGCCTCGGCCACATCGTCGATCGTCACCCTGCGGGGTCCGGTCCCCGACGGCGCCATCACTCACCTCCGTGCAGTTGCCGACGCGACCGCGTCGCAGGGACACCGAGTATGCCGGGTCCGATGTCTTGAGCCTTGACACTCCGGCGGACCGGAGCCCACACTCCCAATCAACTTCCCGTTACCGCTCCCGTGAGCGCTCACGTTACCGCTCACGGAACCTGATTCCAACCAGAAGGCATCCGCCTCCAGGTGTCAACGTCGACCCGCCTGCCGACCCTCGCCAGGCGTTCTCTGGAACGGAAGATATGAGCAGCACAGTCACACGCACCCGCCTCGCCGCCGCGGCCGCCACAGCGGGCATCGTCGTACTCGCCGGATGCTCCTCGTCCGGTTCGTCGGACAAGGCGTCCGCCTCGTCCTGCGCGCCCGCGAAGGGCAAGGTCACCCTCCAGTACTGGAACACCGTCCCGGGCATGGACAAGGTCGTCGCCCTGTGGAACAAGCAGCACCCGGACGTCCAGGTGCAGATGAAGAACATCTCCAACGACCAGTACGGCCTCATCGGCAACGCCCTCAAGGCGGGCAAGGCGCCGGACCTCGCCCAGGTCGGCTACGACGAGCTTCCCAACCTGCGCACCCAGAGCGCCTTCGTGGACGCCTCCGCCTGCAAGGCGGCCACCGCGGCCGAGTCGAAGTTCGTGCCGTGGACCTGGTCGCAGGCCAGCTTCGGCGGCACCGGTGTGTTCGCCATCCCGCAGGACACCGGCCCGATGGCCCTGTTCGTCCGCACCGACCTCTTCAAGAAGTACAACGTCGCCGTCCCCACGACGTGGGACGAGTACGCGACGGCCGCCGCGAAGCTGCACAAGGCGGACCCGAACCTCGACATGACGTTCTTCGACCCGAACAACGCCGAGTGGTTCAACGGGCTCCTCTGGCAGAACGACGCCAAGATGTACGGCTACTCCGGCGACAAGTGGCAGGTCACCGTCGAGTCGCAGCAGAGCAAGCAGGTCGCCGACTACTGGCAGAAGCTGATCTCCGAGAAGGTCGTGCGCACCGACCTCGCCAACGGGTCGACGCAGATGTACGCGGCGTACCAGAAGGACCAGATCGCCAGCTATGTCGGTGCCGCCTGGGGGTACAGCGGGTTCCGCGACAACCTGCCCAAGCAGGCCGGGAAGTGGTCGATCGTCCCGATGCCGACCTGGGGCACGAGCGGCGGCTCCGGTGACTGGGGCGGTTCGACCGTCGCGTTCATGAAGGGCAGCAAGCACCTGTACGAGTCGGTCGAGTTCAACACCTGGCTGAACTCCGACCCGGCCGCGCTGGCGCTGGAGAACAAGCTGGGCGGCCTCTACCCGGCGGCCAACGCCGGCCTGGACCTTCCCGCGCTGAAGCAGGGCGTGCCGTACTACAACAACGAGAAGATCTTCGACGTCTTCGCCGCCTCGTCCAAGAAGATCGACACCAGTTTCGCCTGGGGCCCCACGCAGAAGACGGTGAACCTGGCGCTCCAGGACGCGATGGCCAAGGCCGCGGCCGGGAAGGGCACGCTCAGCGACGCGCTCGCGGCCGCCCAGGCCGCCGCGCTGAAGTCGATGAAGGACCAGGCGATCCCGGCGACGGCGGGTAAGTGACCGCGGTATGACCGATCTTGCGAACCGCGCGTCCGGCGCGGTGACCACGCCCGGGGGCCGTCGCCGCCGCCTCAACGGCGGCGGCCCCCGGGCGGGCACCATCGCCGCCTTCGTCACCCCGTTCTTCCTGCCGTTCCTGCTGTTCTACCTGGTGCCGGTCGGCTACGCGCTCTGGCAGAGCGTCCGCGTCGTGCGCCGCAGCGGAGGGCAGTACGGGACGTCGTACACGACCTTCGGCGGCTTCGAGCAGTACGTGAAGGTGTTCCAGAACACCGAGTTCTGGTCCAGCATCGGCCGCATCGGGCTGTTCGGCATCGTGCAGGTGCCCGTCATGCTCTTCGTCGCCCTGACCATCGCGCTGCTTCTCGACACGCCTCTGCTGAAGGCCAAGGGGTTCTTCCGCATCACCGCGTTCATGCCGTACGCGGTGCCCGGTGTCATCGCCGCGATCATGTGGTCGTACCTCTACTCGCCCCAGCTCAGCCCCGTCGTCGACCTGCTGAACGGCGTCGGACTGCACCCCGACTTCCTCGGCCCCGGTGCCGTCCTGTGGTCGACCGCGAACGTCTCCACCTGGCTGTGGACCGGCTACAACATGCTGATCATGTTCTCGGCGCTCCAGTCGATCCCGCAGGAGCTGTACGAGGCCGCGAAGATCGACGGCGCGAGCAACTGGATCATCGCCTGGCGGGTCAAGGTGCCGATCATCGCCCCGTCGATCGTCCTGACCACGGTGTTCTCGATCATCGGCACACTCCAGCTGTACGCCGAGCCGGCCGTGCTGCGGCAGATCTCCTCGAACATCTCCAGCACGTTCACCCCGAACATGCTCGCCTACACGGTGGCCTCCGGGAACAACTACCAGCAGGCCGCGGCCATCTCCGTCGTCATCGCCGTCATCACCTTCGTCTTGAGCTTCGGGTTCATGCGACTGACCTCGAAGAAGGCGGGACTGTGAGCAACAGCGACAACACCCCCTCCCTGATCCGTGAGAGCCGCGTCAGCCGTACGGCCGCCATGGCCCTGATGCTGCTGCTGACCATCTACTTCCTGCTGCCGGTCTACTTCCTGATCGTCGCGTCGACCAAGCCGCAGGGCGACCTCGCCTCCACCAACGGGCTGGCGTTCTCGCACTTCAACCTCTTCGACAACCTGCATGTCCTGTTCACCCGCAGCGACGGCATCTTCGGCCGCTGGATCCTCAACACCGTGATCTACGCGGTGCTGGGCGCGGCCGTGGGCACCCTGATCTCCGCGCTGTGCGGCTACGCCCTCGCCAAGTTCCGGTTCCGCGGCCGGGAGTTCCTGTTCTCCGTCATCCTCGGCGGCGTCCTGGTCCCCACCACCGCGCTCGCCCTGCCGCTGTTCCTGCTGTTCTCGGCGACCGGCCTGGTCAACACCTATCTCGCGGTCTTCCTGCCCAGCATCGTCAGCCCGTTCGGCGTCTATCTCGCGCGCATCTTCGCGAACGCGTCCGTGCCGCAGGAGCTGATCGAGTCGGCGCGGCTGGACGGCGCGGGCGAGTTCCGTACCTTCTTCTCGGTGGGGTTCCGGCTGATGACACCGGCCCTGGTGACCATCTTCCTGTTCCAGTTCGTGGCCATCTGGAACAACTTCTTCCTGCCGATGGTGATGCTCCAGAAGGAGTCCCTCTTCCCGATCACGCTCGGCCTGTACGAGTGGAACGGCCAGACCGCCCGGGCTCCCCTGCTGCAGCAGTCCATCATCACCGGCTCGCTGGTGTCGATCGTGCCCGTGATCGTCGTGTTCATCCTGCTCCAGCGCTTCTGGCGGACCGGCCTCGCCGCCGGCTCCCTCAAGTGACCCCCACACAGAAGGTGTTCCGCGTTATGACCGACTCGGCTGTCTTCGTGCCCCACTTCCACTGGGACCGGGAGTGGTACGAGCCGTTCCAGGTCTTCCGGCACCGCCTCGTCACCGCCCTCGACACCGTGCTGGCGACCGCCGACGCGGACCCGGACTTCCGGTTCACCGTCGACGGGCAGATGGCCGCGGTCGAGGACTACCTGGAGATGCGCCCGGAGAACCGCGACCGGGTCGCCGCTCTGGTCCGCGAGGGCCGGCTGGCCGTCGGGCCCTGGCTGATCCTGCTCGACGAGTTCCTCTGCTCCGGCGAGACCATCGTCCGCAACCTCCAGATGGGGTGGGCGGCGGCGGAGCGCCTCGGCGGGGCGATGCCCGTCGGCTATCTGCCGGACATGTTCGGCCACGTCGCGCAGATGCCGCAGATCCTGGCCCGCGCCGGCATCGAGCACGCCGCCCTGTGGCGCGGGGTGCCCGGCTCGGTCGACGGCCACGCCTTCCGCTGGCGCGCCCCCGACGGCTCCGAGGTCCGCACCGAGTTCCTCTTCGACGGGTACGACAACGGACTCGACGTCCTGCTGGTACCGGACCGGATCCGGCAGGCGCTCGCCGAGTACGCCGAGCTGACCGCCGGGCGCTGGGGCGGCGACCCGCTCCTGGCCATGGCCGGCACCGACCACAACGCGCCCGACCCGAAGCTGGCGGACTGGCTGCGGAAGGCCTCCGGCGAGGAGCGGCCGATCACCGTCGCGACCCTCGACGAGTACCTCCGCAAGCAGGTACGCGACGAGGTGACCGCCGTCGTCACCGGTGAACTGCGCAGCCATGTCCGGGGCAACATCCTGCCGGGCGTGCTGTCCGTGCGGCTCGGGCTCAAGCAGCGGATGGCCCTCGCCGAGCGGACCGTCGACCACGCCGAACGCATGAACGCCCTGTGGTCGCGGCGCGACGACTCGAACTTCCTCGCCCTCGCCTGGCACAAGATCATCGAGTCGACCGCCCATGACTCGGTGGTCGGCTCCGGCACCGACGAGACCTGCGACCAGGTCGCCGCCCGCCTCGCCGAGGCCGCACAGACCGCCCGGGCCGTCCGGGACGCGGCCCTCGCCGAGCCCGCCGCCCTGGTCCCGAGCGACGGCCACCTGGTCGCCAACCCGCTGCCCGCACCCCGTACCGCACTGGTCGAGGTGGACGTCGTGGCCGCACCGGAGGGGAGCGCGCTGGTCGCGACCACCGCCGACGGCTCGGCCCACCCTGTCCAGCTGGTCTCCGAGGCCCCGACCGTCCTCAGCGACGAGCGGCTCGACGCCTCGCAGCTCGAACGCGTGCTGCGCCGGATCCACCGCCGCGAGCTGTTCGGCCTGCTCATCGACCGCTACGAACTCACCCCGAACTCCCTGGTCTTCCACCTCGCCGAGGCACCGGCCGGGCCCTTCGACCTGATGACCCTGCGCGGCGAGGTCGCCGCCGCCGCGGCCGCGCACCCGGGGGAGTGGCGGGTGCGGACCCTGGCCCAGGCCCGGGCCACCGCGCTGGTGGCCGTGCCGGTCTCCGCCGGCGGACTGGCCGCCTTCCGGGTCGAGCCGGCCGACCGGCCCGCCGCCCCGGCGACGCACCCGGTCACGGCGACGCCCGACCGGCTCTCCAACGGCCTGGTCGAGGTCACGGTGGCCGCCGACGGCACCCTCGAGGTGACCGGGCCGGACGGCACCGTCCTGTCCGGAGTCGGCCGCCTCGTCGACGGCGGCGACCGGGGCGACAGCTACAACTACGCCCCTCCGGCGCACGACACCCTCGTCTCCGAGCCGGCCCGGGTCGGCGTCGAACTTCTCGACCAGGGCCCGCTGCGGGCCCGGCTGCGCGTCACCCGTGTCTACGACTGGCTGGCCGCGCTCGCCGCGGACGACCGGGACCGGCGGGACGGCCGTACCGTCCCGACCCCCGTGGACATGGTGGTGGAGGTCCGCGCGGGCGAGCCGTTCGTCCGGATCGCCACCGCGTTCCTCAACCAGAGCGCCGACCACCGGCTGCGCTTCCACGTGCCGCTGCCCGCACCCGTCACCGCCTCCGCGTCGGCCGGGCAGTTCGCCGTCACCGAGCGCGGGCTGACCGCCGAGGGCGGCTGGGGCGAGTACCCCCTGCCGACCTTCCCCGCGAGCTCCTTCGTGTCGGCGGGCCCGGCCACCGTCCTGCTCGACCACTCCGCCGAGTACGAACTCGTCGACGACGGCTCCGCCCTCGCCCTCACCCTGCTCCGCGCCATCGGCTCGATCAGCGTCAACCTCCACCCTCTGCGCGACGAACCCGCGGCGAGCGAGATCCCCGTCCCGGGCGCACAGGACCTGGGCATGCGCATCGAGAACCGGTTCGCCGTGCTGCCCTGGGCGAGCGGCTGGCAGGGCGCGAACGCGGTCGCGCTCGCCGAGGAGTTCCGGGCCGACGTCCTGGTGGCCCGCGGGACCGCGCCCGGCGGCGGCCCGCTGCCCCCGGACGCGACCGGTGTGCGGGTCGACGGCCGGGACGTCCAGGTGTCCAGCATCCGCCGGGTCACCGACGGGCACGGGCCCGGCACCGAGGTCCGGCTGGCCGCGCTGTGGGACACCGCGTCGACCGTCAGGGTGACCGGCGCCTTCACCGCGGCCACGACCGTCGACCTGCTCGGCCGGCCGATCGCCGCGGAGCCGGTGACAGGGGACGGGCTCGAACTCGTCCTAGGTCCCTGGGAGATCCGCACCGTCGTCCTCCGCTAGCCGCCAACACACCCCGATACCAAGAAAGTTGTGAACTCTTGCCCTCCGAGCACTCCGCGTACGTATCGGACACCGCCCCCTGGCGTGGCGCCCTGCGCCCGGCCCGCTCGTGGCTGCACTCCGACGCCCCCGCCCTCTCGCTGAACGGAAACTGGCGCTTTCGGCTGTCGCCGACGGCGGCCGTGGCCGAGGAGTTCGCGGCCGAGGACTTCGACGACCACGGCTGGGACGGCATCCCGGTGCCCGCGCACTGGGTACTGGAGGGCGACGGCGCCTACGGCCGGCCGATCTACACGAACATCCAGTTCCCGTTCCCGATCGACCCGCCGCACGTCCCCGACGAGAACCCCACCGGCGACTACCGCCGCCACTTCGGCCTCCCCGACGGCTGGTCGGACGCCGAGCGGGTGCTGCTGCGCTTCGACGGGGTGGAGTCGCTGTTCAAGGTGTGGGTGAACGGCGTCGAGATCGGCAGCGCGAGCGGCAGCCGGCTGGCCCACGAGTTCGACGTGACGTCCGCGGTCCGCCCCGGCGACAACGTCGTCGCCGTCCGGGTGCACCAGTGGTCGGCGGCCAGCTACCTGGAGGACCAGGACCAGTGGTGGCTGCCGGGCATCTTCCGGGACGTCACCCTGCTCGCCCGCCCGGCCGGCGGGGTCGAGGACGTCTGGCTGCGCACCGGCTACGACGACGGGCACGGCCGGATCGACCCCGAGATCACCGCCGACCCGACGGCCTTCCCCGTCACCCTGCGCATCCCCGAACTGGGCGTCGAGCGGGTCTGGGAGACGGCGGCCGACGTGACGCCCCTCGACGTCCCGGGCGTGCAGCCGTGGTCGGCCGAGGAGCCCCGGCTGTACGACGTCACCGTGTCGTCGGCCGCCGAGAGCATCGCCCTGCGGGTGGGCTTCCGCACTGTCGAGATACGCGGTGACCGCTTCCTGGTCAACGGCCGCCGGGTCGTCTTCCACGGCATGAACCGGCATGAGGCCCACCCCGAGCGCGGCCGGGTCTTCGACGAGGCGCACGCCCGCGAGGACCTGGCCCGGATGAAGCGGTTCAACGTGAACGCCATCCGCACCAGCCACTACCCGCCGCACCCCCGGCTGCTCGACCTCGCCGACGAACTCGGCTTCTGGGTGGTTCTCGAGTGCGACCTGGAGACCCACGGCTTCGACAACGTCGGCTGGACCGGCAACCCGACCGACGACCCGGCCTGGCGCGCGGCCTGCCTGGACCGCATCGAGCGCACCGTCGAACGCGACAAGAACCACCCCGGCGTCGTGCTGTGGTCGCTCGGCAACGAGGCCGGGACCGGCGCCAACCTCGCCGCCATGTCGGCGTGGGTGCACGCCCGCGACCCCGAGCGTCCCGTGCACTACGAGGGCGACTACACCGGCGACTACACCGACGTCTACTCGCGCATGTACGCGACCGTGACGGAGACCGAGCAGATCGGCACGGACGGGTCCCGCGCACCGCTGCTGGGCTGCACCCCCGCCCAGGGCGCCCGGCAGCGCACCAGGCCGTTCCTGCTGTGCGAGTACGCCCACGCGATGGGCAACGGACCCGGCGCCCTCGACCAGTACGAGGAACTGGTCCACCGTCACCCCCGGCTGCACGGCGGCTTCGTCTGGGAGTGGCGCGACCACGGCATCCTGGCCAGGACCCCGGAGGGAACGCCGTACTACGCCTACGGCGGCGACTTCGGCGAGGTCGTGCACGACGGCAACTTCGTCATGGACGGCATGGTGCTGAGCGACGACGTGCCGACGCCCGGCCTCCACGAGTTCAAGGCCGTGGTGCAGCCGATCCGCTTCGCCTTCGACGACGACCAGCTCGCGATCACCAACCTGAGGCACTCCGCCGACACCTCCGACCTGCGCTTTCGCTGGCGTGTCGAGCACGACGGCACCCTCGTGGCGTCCGGGGACCTGAAGGTCCCGGCGGTGGCCGCGGGCGAGTCGGGGCGGGTGCCGCTGCCGGCGGTCCCGGTCGCCCCGGACGCCGAGACCTGGCTGACGGTCGAGGCGGTGCTGGCCGCGGAGACCCCCTGGGCGCCCGCCGGACACGAGGTCGCCACCGCCCAGCTGGACCGCTCGGTACGGCGGCCGGTGCCCGCCGTCCGGCGCCGGACCGGCTGGCGGCCGGACGAGGGCACGCTCGCCCTCGGCATCGCCGAGTTCACCGGCGGCTCCCTCACCCGCCTCGCCGGCCGCGCCGTGACCGGTCCGCGACTGGAGCTGTTCCGGGCGCCCACCGACAACGACGAGGGCACGTCCGACCGGCTGGAGGGCAGCGACGCCAGTACCGCCGAGGTGTCCAGCGCCGACCTGTGGCGCCGGGACGGACTCGACCGCCTCACCACACGGCGGGTCACCGTGGAAGAGACCACGGACGCCCTGCGCACCGTCGACCGGGTCTCCGCCGCGCACTCCGCGCTGTCGGTGACGGTCGAGACCGTGTGGTCTGTCGAGGACGGCGAGCTGGAACTGCGCGTGGACATCGAGCCCTCGCGCGGCTGGACGACGGTGTGGCCGCGGATCGGGGTGCGCTTCGAACTGCCCGACGGGAGCGCCCCGGTGGACGGCGCCGACTGGTTCGGCCTGGGCCCGCACGAGTCCTACCCGGACAGCCTCCGCGCGGCCCGCACCGGCCGCTTCTCCGCCGCCGTCGCGGACCTCGCGGCCGGCTACGCACGCCCCCAGGAGACCGGCCACCGCTCCCGGCTCCGCCGCCTCACGCTGACCAGCGCCGACACCGAGGTACTCCAGTTCACGGCGCTCCCCGACACCCAGGGACGGCGCCCCGGCTTCACCCTGGCCCGGCACACCCCCCAGCAGCTCGCCCGGGCCGCCCACCCCTACGAACTCCCGGAGTCCACCACCAGCCACCTCATTGTCGACGCGGCCCAGCACGGACTCGGCTCCCGGGCCTGCGGACCGGACGTGTGGCCCGAGTTCGCGCTGCGCCCCGAGGCCCGCACCATCAGGCTGCGCGTCACCCGGGGCGTACGCCGGTGAGGTGAACCCGCCCCGAAAACCCGTTGGACGCGAACTCCCTTCCGGGTGAGGGTGGTCGGCTGGACCGACCGCGGACAGCAGGGAGACGGGACATGACCAGGATCTGGCTCATCACCGGGGCGAGCAGCGGCTTCGGCCGGGCACTCACCGAGGCCGCGCTCGCCGCGGGTGACACCGTCGTGGGGGCGGCCCGGCGCCCCGAGGCACTGGACGACCTGGCCGCCGCCCACCCCGGGCGGCTGGACCCGGTACGTCTGGACGTCACGGACATCGCCGCGATCGAGCCCGCGGTACGGGACGTCGTGGCCCGGCACGGACGGATCGACGTCCTCGTCAACAACGCCGGCCGCACCCATGTCGGCGCCTTCGAGGAGACCACCGACGCCGAACTGCGCGACCTGTTCGACCTGCATGTCCTCGGCCCGGCCGCGCTGGTCCGGGCGGCCCTGCCGCAGCTGCGGAAACAGCGCTCGGGCGCGATCGTGCAGATGAGCAGCATGGGCGGCCAGATGTCCTTCGCGGGCTTCTCGGCCTACAGCGGCACGAAGTTCGCGCTGGAGGGCATGTCCGAGGGGCTCGCCGACGAGGTGCGGGAGTTCGGGATCAAGGTGCTGATCGTGGAGCCGGGCGCCTTCCGCACCGCCCTTTTCGACACCGGCCGGGCCGGGGCCAGCCCCGACACCGGCGTGTACCCGAAGGTCGCCGAGACCCGTGACGCCGTCGAGGGCGGTCACGGCAGCCAGCCCGGCGACCCGGCCAAGGCGGCCGCCCTGATCCTGGCCGCCCTGGCCGCCGAGGAGACCCCGCTGCGCCTGCCCCTGGGCGACGACGCGGTGACCGCCGTACTGGCCCAACTGGACGCCGTCCGAGGGGACATCGCCGCCTGGGAGAAGCGCACCCGGGCGACCGACTTCGACTGAGCGCTTCGCTGTGAAGGGCCATGACGGGCCGTCGTTCGGCTGCGGCACCGCCGTGGCTCGTCGCGCCCACGCGGCGGCAGCCGCAAGTTCAATACAGCCCCGCGCCCCTTCGGGGGCGCGCCGCTCAGCCCGCCACCGCCGGCTCCGTGACCCAGCCGGCCGCCAATACCAGGCGGGTGTCGCGGTGTACGGCCAGGAAGCCGAACGGGCGGTCGAAGGTGGCCCGGACGACGGTCGACTCGTGCCGGTACTGCGGCGGGCCGCCGCCCGGTGCTGCCAGCACGGCCGTCACCGCGGCGGCCCGGAAGCCCAGCGGCCCGAACTCCGCGACCGCCGACTGCCCGGCGGCCCCGATGGCCAGCGGCGCGGCGCTGATCCCGGGGAAGTGCCCCTCGCGGGCGTCGGCCGCAGTGGAGAGCCCGAACAGACCGTGCAGTTGGAGCAGATCGTGGTCCGCGCGCACCTCGAAGCCCACGGTCGTCACATCCAGCTGTACGGGGTCCGGGGTGGCCGACGGCAGCCGCTCCACGGCCACCCCAGGACCCGCCTGCCCGTAGGGGAGCTGGCCGCCGGTGGTCACCGGCAGGGCGCGCTCCAGGACGCCGATGCCGGTGTGCAGCACCTGCCCGGGCGCCATCCCCTCCTCGCCGAGCAGCAGATGCACGTCGAGGGCGTTGCCGCCCAGGATCTTCAGCGTGGTGACGTACCCGTCCGGGCCCGCGGTCACCCCGATCCGGTCCGTGCGGACACTGCTGCGGTGCAGACCGGCCAGGGTACGGCCCTGCCACGGCCCGGAGCCGGGCCGCAGCACGGTCTCCCGGAACGGCTGCCGCCACTGCGTGTGCAGGGCCAGCGCGGTCGCGAGCACCATCCGGGCGCCCTCGGTCAGCTTGACCGGCATCCGCTCGACCAGCCCCTCGGTGCGCTTGGCCGCCCACGCGTCCAGTGCCTCCTGGGAGGCCGCGGGGTCGGCGCCGAGCACCCCGAGCGCGTCGGCGGGCAGCCCGGCCGCCCACTGCTCGCGCAGCTCCAGCGCATGGTCGGTCCACAGTCCCAGGGCCGCCCCGACACCGTGCATCGAGGCGAGCCCGCCGAGTAACTCCCGTGCACCGGCAGCCGCTTGGTCCGCTTGCAACCCCACGGCCCGGGTCAGTTCGTCCCGGGCGGGGCCCGCGGCGCCGTCGGCGAGGAAGGCCAGCAGCGGCCAGACCCCGGCGGCCGAGAAGACCGTGCCCTGTCTGGTCCGCTGCGCCCAGCGTGCGGTGAGCGCGTTGACGGCGCTGACGGTGTCGTTCATTGGTCGTCCTCCCAGGAGTGCTCGGGGAAGGGCAGGGGATCCCTGGCCCGGTCCGCCGCGCGGGCGAGCCGGGAGTGCCGGTGCGGGGCGTGGAAGCCGGGGCGTCCGCCCAGCGCGGTCACCGCGCGCACGACCGCTCTCCCCACCCTCATTCCGCCCCCGTTCACGGCGCGCTTACGATGCGCGCAGTCGTACGTCAGTTCAGCCGTCCGTTTCACGCGGCCAGACGCCCCCTCAGGAGCACGGTACCGGTGTCCATACCTCCGCCTCCCGGCCCCCAGCAGCCACAAGGGCCCTACCAGCCGCCCCAGACGGGCCTGCCGCAGTACCCGCAGTACCCGCAGGGACCGTACGGACCGCAGCCGCCGTACCCCTCGCCGTACCAGCCCTGGGGCCAGGGCTACAGCCCCTACGCGCTCCCGGCGCCCGTGAACGGCCTCGCCATCGCCTCCCTCGTGCTCGGCCTGCTGTGCTGTCTGCCGGGGGTGGGGCTGGTGCTGGGACTGGTCGCGCTGAGCCAGATCCGCAAGCGCGGTGAGCGCGGCACGGCGATGGCGGTCATCGGGTCGGTGCTCTCCGGGATCGGGCTGGCCCTGTGGGTGCTGCTGCTCGCCACCGGCGGCGCGGCCAGCTTCTGGGAGGGCGTCAAGGAGGGCGCGAGCGACCGCTCCAGCCTCTCGCTGTCCACCGGTGACTGCTTCGACACCCCGGACCACGCGCTCGACGACGACCTGGTCACCGACGTCACGCATGTCGCCTGCGACGGTGGGCATGACGGCGAGGTCTTCGGCACCTACGACCTCAAGGGCACCGACTACCCGGGCGACGGCGCGGTCGGCGACTCGGCGGACCAACGCTGCTACGTCCTGGAGGAGACCTACGCCTTCGACGTCTGGGAGGTCCCCGACGACGTCGCCGTGTACTACTTCACGCCCAGCGAGGACAGTTGGGCCGCCGGGGACCGCAGTGTCGTCTGTGCCTTCGGCAGCGCCACGGAGGGCGGCAGGCTCACCAGCTCGTACCACAAGGACGCCGACTCCTACGCCTCCGAACAGGTTGCCTACCTCAAGGCCGCGCACGTCCTGAACGCCGCCCTGGACACCGCGCCGGACTCCGACTACATCGAGGACGACCTGCCCGGGAACAGGGCGTGGGCGGGCCGGGTGGCCACGGCGCTCGGCGAGCAGTCGGCGACGCTGCGCTCGTACGAGTGGACCGCGGACACGAAGCAGCCGGTCCTCGCCCTCGTCGACGACCTCGACAAGGCGCGCGCCGAGTGGGCGAAGGCCGCGAAGGCCGCGGACGTCGATACCTTCTACGCGCATTACGACAAGGGGTCCAAGCTGATCGACCCGCACCGCACGGTGACGGTACGCAAAGCTCTGGGCCTCACCACCGTCCCGCCCGCGCACGGCGACGGCGGCGGCGACTCGGGCAGCGGAGGAAGTGGCTCCGGTATGCAGGTGTGACCGCGGCTACAGCGGGGAGAAAGTGCCTGCGCAAAGCCTTCCCCAGCCACATGTCATCACATCGAGTGATTCTCTGGCCTTTGCTTGCATGGCACAACCCACGGTTGCCAGGCTGTTGCTGTCTGTACAACCTGATGGGAGTGGCCAGTGACTTTCGGTGAGCAGCCGGCGTATCTGCGTGTCGCGGGTGATCTCCGCAAGAAGATCGTCGACGGTTCGCTGCCCCCTCACACCCGGCTCCCGTCCCAGGCCCGCATCCGAGAGGAGTACGGCGTCTCCGACACCGTCGCGCTGGAGGCCCGCAAGGTGCTGATGGCCGAGGGGCTGGTCGAGGGCCGCTCCGGCTCCGGGACCTATGTGCGCGAGCGGCCCGTGCCCCGGCGGGTGGCCCGCTCCGGGTTCCGCCCGGTCGGCGGCGCCACCCCGTTCCGGCAGGAGCAGACCGACGCGACCGCGCGCGGCACCTGGGAGTCGCGCAGCGAGCAGGCCGAGGCCGGTGCCGTGATCGCCGACCGGCTGGGCATCCAGGTCGGCGACCGTGTGATGCGCACCCGGTACCTGTTCCGCGACGCGGGCGAGCCGATGATGCTCTCCACCTCCTGGGAGCCCCTCGCGGTCACCGGCCGCACCCCCGTGATGCTGCCCGAGGAGGGCCCCCTCGGCGGCATGGGCGTGGTCGAGCGGATGCGGGCCATCGACGTCATCGTGGACAACGTCACCGAGGAGGTCGGCGCCCGCCCCGGCCTGGCCGAGGAACTGCTCACCCTGGGTGGCGTCCCCGGTCATGTCGTCCTGGTGATCCAGCGGACGTACTACGCCTCCGGTCGCCCGGTGGAGACCGCGGACGTCGTCATCCCCGCCGACCGGTACCGCGCCGCGTACCACCTGCCCGTGAAGTAGCGCACACCCTTGTGAGGGTTGACGTCTTCACGGTCTCTGTCAGGGCCTGGACCCGGCCGCTGCAATCCGGCCGTTCTCGCAGGTGGTCCCGGCTGTCCGCGGTATGCCTGTGACCCGAAGTGCCGGGTGTCTGAACGGCGCGTTCGTCATCGTGCGCCCCCACCGTTCTGGCTGGTTGCGTACCTCTTTGTGAAAAGGCGTATTCGCTGCGTAAAGGTTAGGCGTACGCTCGGGCATATGCGGAGTGCGGTTTCCTTAGCGGGGCGGGGATGGGCGGGAGCCGGGAGAAACGGAGGGGCGCGATGACGGAAGGCACGGTCTCTCTCCCCTGGCTCGTCATACGGCAGGACGACAACGGCAATCGCTACCGCGTCGGCCGGTACGCGACCCGGGCCGAGGCGCAGAAGATCGCCGACAGTCTCGACGACCGCGGACACAAGCAGCTCTACTGGGTCGAACGCATCGGCCTCGGCGGCGGGGACGGCATGCGCAACTGACCCCGCACCGCCTCCCGTAGGCTCCGGGCCATGAGCGAACGGATCGTGGTGGTCGGAGCCGCCCTGCTCGACGCCGGCCGCCTGCTCGCGGCCCGCCGCAGCGCACCCCCGGAACTGGCCGGCCGCTGGGAACTGCCCGGCGGCAAGGTCGAGCCCGACGAGACCCCCGAACAGGCCCTGGTGCGCGAACTGCGCGAGGAACTGGGCGTGGAGACGGAAACGGTGGCGCGGGTACCGGGGGAGTGGCCGGTGCGGGAGCCGTACGTCCTCCAGGTGTGGACCGCCCGCCTCCGGCCCGGCTCGACCGCCCCCAAGCCCCTCCAGGACCACGACGAGCTGAGGTGGCTGACCCCGGACCAGCTCTGGGACGTGAACTGGCTGGACCAGGATGTACCGGCGGTGCGTGAGGTCGCCGCGAAGGCGGCTTGGTGGGAACAGGGGCGAAGCTCGACCCCCGCCAGGGGCGCGGGGCTGCATTGACATGCGGCTACCGCCGCGCGGGCGCGACAAGCCCCGACGGCGCCGCACCCGCCTGACGACCTCACCCCCGGCTCGTAGGCGCACAGGCCTTACTCCTACGCCGTTCGAGCCACAGTGCGCCGTCCCGTGCGGTACTGCATCCCGGTATTCGGGTATGTGCCCATTAACCCCACGAAACCGGACATGGGTGGGCCCGCGGCCAGCGATGGGACTGGGAAGTGATCGGTGTGATCGACACCGAAGGGGACACCGCCGAGTGGACCTTTCCGGCGGAACCGGGCGCCGTGCGCACCGCCCGGACCGCGGTCCGTGACCAACTGACAGGCTGGGGTCTCGACGGCCTCGCCGACATCGCCGCACTGCTGGTCAGCGAGCTGGTCACCAACTCGCTCCGGCACGCCACCGGCCCCATCGGCGTCCGTCTGGTCCGCCCCGCCGGCCTCGGCGACACCCTCCGGGTGGAGGTCTCCGACCCGCTCCCGGACCCGCCGCGCGAGCGTGCCGCCAGCCCCGACGACGAGAGCGGCCGCGGTCTCCAGCTGGTCGCCGGCTCCTCGCGCAGTTGGGGTACCCGGCCCGGTGACACCGGGAAGACGGTCTGGTTCGAGCTGGCGGTACCCGGCCGGACGGGGTGAACGGGGTGTACACGCAGCGCTACGACGTCCACTCGCGCGAGTGGCCGGGGAATGGGTGCCGGAGTGCGTGATTCGACGGCGTGTTCCCTGGTTAGAAGACTGGAAGTGTTGTCACGGTCCGGTCCGGAAATCGTCGGGACCGTGCTGTGATCGTGAACACCGTGTCAGGCGGCGCCGTAGTGCTGGATACTGCGGGCAGCCGCCCCCGGTGACCGGTGCCGGGCGCGGTGAGCTGGAGGGGACGGTTCGCGTGAGCGAGATACCAGCTAAGGCCACGGAGTCCGAGGACCCGTCGGACGGTGCGAGGGCGGGGACCGCGGAGGCAGCCGCGGCCCCCGGCGACGCCATGTGGCAGAGCAGTCCACCCGGCTCGATCTACGACTACATCAAGGTCGCCTCGTTCTCCATCGGCGCCGGCGGCCTGGTCGACCAGTGGAGCCTGCGCGCCGAGCAGATCTTCGGCATCCCCGCGGAGCGCGCCGTCGGCATGGATCCGATCGAGGCGTTCATAGACCCGGACCTGCGCGAGCGCGGCCAGCGGAAGATGGCCGAGATCCTGGACGGGCGGGAGTGGACCGGTGTGGTCCCGTTCCGGATGCCCGACACGGCGGACGGCGAGCGCGGCGAGGAGGGCCTCGCCGAGGTCTACGTCATGCCCACCCGCACCGCCGAGGGCGAGAACGCGGCCGTGTGCATAGTGGTCGACGTCCGCACCCTACGCAGCATCGAGACCGACCTCGCCGCCTCGCAGTCGATATTCGGTCAATCTCCGTTCGGCTTCCTGCTGATCGATCCCGACCTGCGGATCCGCCGTGCCAACGTGCGGTTCTCCTCCATCTTCGGCGGCAGCCCCGACGACCACCGCGGCAAGGGCGTCCACGACTATCTGCCGCGTTCCGAGGCCGAGCGGGTCGCGGCCACCCTGCGCCGGGTCCTGGACACCGGCAACTCCATCACGGACATGCACGTCACGGGGTTCGTGCCGGGCTCCGAGGAGCGCCGGCACTGGTCCATCAACCTTTACCGGGTGCACAGCGGCACCGGCCGCCCCATTGGCATCGCCTGGCTCGGCCTGGACATCACCGCCCGCCGCGCCGCCGCCCGCGAGGCCGCCGCGGCCCGGCGGAATCTCGCCCTCCTCAACGAGGCGGGCGCCCGCATCGGCAACTCCCTCGACCTGGAGACCACCGCCCGCGAACTCCTCGACGTGGTCGTGCCCGGCTTCTGCGACATCGCCACCGTCGACCTCTACCAGGGCCTGCTGGCGGGCGACGAGAGGCCGCCCGGACTCTCCGACGGCAGCGCGGAGCTGCGCCGGGTCGCCTTCGCCAGCGCGGTCTCCGACGCGCCCTTCGTGGGCGGCGGCTCCCCGGTCGCCGTCGGCGCGGTCCACCACTACCCCTTCAACTCGCCCTGTGCGGACGCCCTGCGCACGGCTCGCCCGCAGCATGTGCCGGCCGAGGAGGGCGGCCTCGTCCAGTCCACCCTCGCCGTCCCGATGGTCGCCCACGACACGGTCGTCGGCCTCGCCCAGTTCGCCCGCACCAAGGGCAGCGAGCCGTTCGGCGACCGCGACCGCGAGCTGGCCGTCGAACTGGCCGCCCGCGCCGCCGTCTGCATCGACAACGCGCGCCTCTACCGCCGTGAGCACGAACGCGCGTTGATACTGCAACGGTCCCTGCTCCCGCCCGGCGACCCGGAGGCGTCCGGCCTGGACATCGCGTGCCGTTACCTGCCCGGCAACGCGGCGACCGAGGTCGGCGGCGACTGGTTCGACGTCATCGAACTCCCCGGCCACCGCACGGCGCTGGTGGTCGGCGACGTGATGGGCCGAGGCCTGCGCGCGGCGGTCGCGATGGGCGAACTCCGCACGGCGGTCCGTACGCTGGCCCTTCTCGATCTCGAACCCGCCGAGGTGCTCTCGGCGCTGGACGAGATCGCGCGCGGCCTCGGCACCCCCGGCGGGGTCCAGCAGGCCACCCGCACGGCCCGCCAGCCCCGCGACGCCGACCTCTCCGAGGTCTACCTCGCGACCTGCGTGTACGCCGTCTACGACTCGGTCACCAGGCGCTGTACGTTCGCCAACGCCGGCCATCTGCCGCCGGTGCTCGTCGAGCCCGGCGAGGACGCGCTGATGCTCGACGTGCCCCCCGGCATGCCGCTCGGCGTCGGCGGCGAGCCCTTCGAGGAGGTCGAGGTCGAACTCCCCGAGGGCGCGCTGCTCGCCCTCTACACGGACGGCCTGGTCGAATCCCGGGACCATCCCCTCGACGAGGGGCTCCAGGCCTTCGTGGGGGCGCTCACGGATCCCTCCCAGCCCCTGGAGGACGTCTGCGACCACGTCCTGAGCACCCTCGACACACACCACGGCGAGGACGACATCGCGTTGCTGATGGCACGTGTACAAGGGCTGCCGGCCGAGTCGGTCGGCGACTGGACGCTGCCGCGCGAGCCGCGCAGTGTGGGTCGCGCCCGTGAGTACGCGCGCGCCCAACTGGTCAGCTGGGACCTGGAGCCGCTGGTCGACACGACGGAGCTGCTGGTCAGCGAGCTGGTCACCAACGCGCTGCGGTACGGCGAGGGGGAGATCCGGCTACGGCTGCTGCTCGACCGGACGCTGGTGTGCGAGGTGTGGGACTCCGGCCTGGTCCAGCCGAGGCGCCGGCGCGCCCGCGACACCGACGAGGGCGGCCGGGGGCTCCAACTGGTCGGGCTGCTGAGCGCGGCGTGGGGCTCGCGCCGGACGCCACGCGGGAAGACCGTGTGGTTCGAACTCCCCCTGCCGGACGGCGAAACAGGCCTGACGGACCCCGCGGAGGCTTTGCTCAGCCTGTTCTGAGAGGGACGACACCGACACCCGCACGAACGCGGCGCCGTCGCGACGGCCCACGCCCCTTGCGGGGTTGCGGCCGGTGCGCCTGTGCGGCGCCGCGGGGGTTGGTCGCGCGGTTCCCCGCGCCCGTTTCAGGGGCGCTGCGCCTGACGGCCCTTAAGGGGCGCGGGGAACTGCGCGAGCAGCCCCCACGTGCCGGCGGACGCCCGGCGACCGGTCTCGGCACCCCCGTGGGCGTCAGCCCAACCGTGTCCGTGTCTCGGGCCCCCCGAACGCCACCACCGGCCCTCCGTCCCCCTCTTCGCCCAACAACACGCCCCCCAGCACCGCGCCCGCGAGCCCGCTCTCGTGGGCTGCCGCCCCGGCGTACGGGTTGCCATGGGTGCGCACGTCCCGTCCGGCCAGCTCCCGGGCCCGCCGCGCCAGCCGGTCGGCGTCCGCGGGAGCGGCCCGCCGTGCCTCTGCCAGCAGCGCCCGCGCCTCCGTCCCCACCGCCCCCCGATGCACCCCCACGAAGTCGTCCGCCGCCTCCAGCGCGCCCCGCGCCACCAGGTCCGCCCCGGCGGCGATCACCCCGGACCGCCCGCCCCCGGCCCCCTCCACCGCCCGTACGACCCGGCGCAGGGCGTCCAGCGGGTCGTAGGGCCCACCGGTCAGCTCCTCACGCACGGCGGCCAGCACGATGTCGGCGTGGGCCAGGCGCGACGGTGCGGCGGCCGCCCGGACGCCCGCCAGCTCCGCCTCCGCGCCCGTGAGCGCGGCCGGCAGCAGGCCCGCCGCCGTCCGCAGTTCCGCCGCGAGCCGGGCCACCCCGTCCAGCAGCACCCCGGCCTGCGCCACCGCCCCCTCCGCGGCGCGCAGGCCGCGCCGGAACCCGTCAGCGTCGCCCGAATCGGCGTCCTGGCGGGCCTGATTGAGTCGTCCGGTCGCGAACACCAGCCGGTCCTTGGCCTGTTCGACGTACCCCACCACGGCGGCGACGGCCCCGCTCCCGTACCGCTCGCCCGCCTCCGTCAGCGCACTCGCCACCCCGCCCGTGCGCGCGGCCAGTTCCCGGAACCGCCCTTCGGCCACCGCCAGCGCGTCCCCCGCACCCCACGCGGCGTCGAACCCCTCCGCCGCCGCGTCCAGTTGCCGCCCCGCCTCCGCGCACCGCCCCACCACCCCCACCAGCGCCTGCCGCCGACCGGTGGCGTCCCCGGGTATCCCCTCCTCGTACCGCCGCCATATCGCGAACGCGGCCGACAGCTCGGTCTCGGCCGCCCGCATCGCCGCCGCGGTGGAGTCGCCGCCGTCGACGTACCCGAGCGCCTCCCGGCCGGTGCGGACGCAGTCGTCGGCCAGGACCAGCGCGGCCCGCGCCTGCCGTTCGACATCGACCGCCGACGGCTTCGGCGGGGCGGCGGAGACGATCCCGGGGGTGGTCCGCGAGCGGGAGCGCCGGACGCGCCGCACGTACCCGTAGCCGCCCAGCGCCCCGGCGGCCGCCACCGCGACCAGCGGCATGACGTAGTCGGCGGTCGACGCCCCGTCCGCCCGGGCCGCGGCGACCGGCTCGCGCGCCGCCGCGGGAACCGGATCTTCAGCGGTGGTCGTCATCACCGGCAATACCAGCCAGACCGCTCCGGCCACCCCGCCCAGCACGGCATGCCCCACCCGCACGCCTATGTGCCCGGTGGCGTGCCTCGGACGGCCCCGGATCAAGGATGACGTCACATTTCGGAGCGTATGGGCAGCCTGTCGGCTTCGCGACCGGGGCGGGGACGGGCGGGGGACGACGAGAACAGGGGGACCACCGATGGCAACGGAATCAGAGTCGGAGGGCGTGGGGACCGGGGAGGGAACGGGGGAGGGGGAGGGCGCGCCGGAGGTGCCCGGCGTCCGGAAGAGAGCCCCCTGGGTCCGCTGGACCCGGCGGGTCGGGCTCGCCGCGGTCCTGCTCCTGGTCCTTCCGCTCCTCACCGCCGAGACCGCCCTCCGCGTCAACTTCACCGGCGACCCGAGGCCCGGCACCCACACCCGGGACAAGGACGTCCTCTGGCTCGGGCACGCCTGGGTCGACGGCCGTAAGAGCGACGCCGACGTCACCGCCCTCGCCGCCCGGCTCGCGGACACCGGCATACGCGACCTCTACGTCCATGCCGGACCACTGGAACACAACGGCACGCTGCCCAGAACGGACTATCCCAAGGCCCGTTGGCTGATAACGGCCGTGCATCGAAAACTTCCCGGCGTGCGCGTCCAGGCCTGGCTCGGGGACGAGATCGCGCCCGAGAAGCCGTACGCCATGCATCTGGAGAAGGCGCGGACACGTGCCGCCGTCGTCGCGTCGACCCGGCAGGTGATCGCGGCCGGCTTCGACGGGGTCCACTTCGACCTGGAGCCCCTGCACTCCGGCGACCGGAACTACCTGGCTCTCCTCGATGCGCTGCGGCCGGTGACCCCACTGCTGTCGGTCGCCGCACACCAGATCGACCCGCTCCCCGCCTTTCACTCCTTCTGGGGTACCGTCACCGGCCATCCCAAATGGTGGTCACAGGAGTATTTCGGGCAAGTCGCCCGCCGGGTGGACCAGATCGCGGTGATGTCGTACGACACCATGCAGCCCCTGCAGAGCCTGTACGGCGGGTACGTCGCGCAGCAGACCAGCCTCGCGCTGGAGGTCACCCCGGCAGACACCGACCTCCTCATGGGGCTGCCCTTCTACCACGAGAACCGCTTCGGCCACTGGGCGCACGCGGAGACCGTACCGGCGGCCGTGCGAGGGGTTCGGCTGGGACTGTCACGCACGGACGCGGATCGCGCTAACTTCGGCGTCGCCCTGTACGTCGACTTCGCCGCCACCGAGGATGACTGGACCTCTTATCGGAAGGACTGGGTCCGTACGTCATGACAACCGCTCGTGCCCACCTCACCCGTGACGACCTCGCACCGCTCGCCCGCGAGGCCCTCGGCCGTGCCCCCGCCACCGTCACCCGGCTGCGCGGTGGCTCCAAGAAAGGCGTCTACCGGCTTGCCCTCGACAACGGCAGGTCGGCGATCGCCTACGTCTGGTCCCCGGAGGAGGACTACTGGGGCCCCGCCGACGCCGACATCCGCGACCCCTTCGCACACGCCTCCGGGCTCGGCCTCTTCCTGTCGGCCCACGACCGGCTGACCGAACTCGGGGTGCGCACCCCGCGGCTGCTGTTCGCCGACGAGGAGGCCGAGTACCTGCCCTCGTACGCGGCGGTCGTCGAGGACGTCCGCGGCGGCAGCCTGGAGGTGCTGCTGCGCAGCGACCCCGGCGCGGCCCGGGTGCCGCTGGCCCGGCTGGCCGGGACGCTCGGCGCGCTCCGGGAGTGCGTGGCCTCCGGGTACGGCAAGGCCGCCCTGGTGGAGGAGGGCGGCAAGCCCATCGGCAGCTCCTGCGAGCAGGTCGTCGCGGACCGGGCCCTGCACGACATCGCGGAGGTGGCCGAGCGGGACCCCCGGGTGCGGGAGGCCCGCCAGGCGCTGTCGGAGCGGGTCCGGGAGCTGTACGACGTGATCGAGCCGCGTGACCACGCCTCCCTGGTGCACGGCGAACTCGGCCCGGACCACGTCCTGGTGACCGAGGAGGGCGATCCCGCGCTCATCGACATCGAAGGCCTGATGTACTTCGACGCCGAATGGGAGCACGTCTTCCTCCAGCTCCGCTTCGGGCCCGCCTACGACGTGCTGCGCACCGCCGACCTCGACGAGGACCGCATGGAGCTGTACCGGCTCGCGATGCACCTCAACCTCGTCGCCGGGCCGCTCAGGCTGCTGGACGGCGACTTCCCGGAGCGCGAACCGATGCGGGACATCGCCGAGTCCAACCTCCGGCAGGCGCTCAGCCTCCTGCGGGGCGCCTCCTGATCTTCGAGCCGAGCCACACCAGCGGGTCGTACTTGCGGTCCACGGCCCGCTCCTTCAGGGGGATCAGCGCGTTGTCGGTGATGTGGATGCCCTCGGGGCACACCTCCGTGCAGCACTTGGTGATGTTGCAGTAGCCGAGACCGTGTTCGTCCTGGGCCGTGCGCTTGCGGTCCAGGCCGGACTTCTCGGCCGCGTCCAGCGGGTGCATGTCCAGCTCCGCGACCCGCATCAGGAAACGCGGCCCGGCGAACGCCGACTTGTTCTCCTCGTGGTCGCGCACGACATGGCAGGTGTCCTGGCACAGGAAGCACTCGATGCACTTGCGGAACTCCTGCGACCGGTCCACGTCCTCCTGGAACATCCGGTACTCGCCGGGGCCCACTCCGGCCGGCGGTACGAACGCCGGAACCTCCCTGGCCTTCTGGTAGTTGAAGCCGACGTCCGTGACCAGGTCGCGGATCACCGGGAAGGCCCGCAGCGGGGTGACCGTGAGGGTCTCGTCCCGTTCGAAGACGGACATCCGGGTCATGCACATCAGGCGCGGACGGCCGTTGATCTCCGCCGAGCACGAACCGCACTTGCCCGCCTTGCAGTTCCAGCGGACGGCCAGGTCGGGGGCCTGGGTGGCCTGGATGCGGTGGATGATGTCCAGGACCACCTCGCCCTCGTTCACCTCGACCTTGAAGTCCTCCAGGCCGCCGCCCTCGACGTCGCCTCGCCACACCCTGAAGTGGGCCGTGTAGCCGCTCATTCGTACAGCTCCTCTTCGGCGAGGTACTTGACCAGCTCCTCCTTCTCGAAGAGGGCGAGCAGGTCGGCGCGGATGGGGTCGGTGGTCTCGCGGGTGAGGGTGATCTGGCCGCGCACCGGGTCGGTGGCCGCCAGCCCGCCCGTGGGGTCGGCCAGTTGACAGAGCAGGTTGATCCGGCGCCAGTCGCGGTCCATCGTCGGATGGTCCTCACGGGTGTGGCCGCCGCGCGACTCGGTGCGCTCCAGGGCCGCCCGGGCCACGCACTCGCTGACCAGCAGCATGTTCCGCAGGTCCAGGGAGAGATGCCAGCCCGGGTTGAACTGGCGGTGCCCCTCCACGCCGGCCCGGCGGGCCCGCACCCGCAGCGCGGCGAGCCGCTCCAGGGCCTGCTCCATCTCGCCCTCCCGGCGGATGATGCCGACCAGGTCGTTCATCGCCTGCTGGAGCTCCTGGTGCAGGGTGTACGGGTTCTCCGGCGGGCCCGCCTCGGGCTGCTCGCTCTCGGCGGAGAACGGCCGCAGCGCCTCCGCGGCCGCCGAGTCGACCTGGATGTCGTCCACCGCCGGCCGGATGTCGAGGTCCGCCGCGTGGTCGGCCGCGTGCCAGCCCGCCCGGCGCCCGAACACCAGCAGGTCGGACAGGGAGTTGCCGCCGAGCCGGTTGGAGCCGTGCATACCGCCGGCCACCTCACCGGCCGCGAACAGCCCGGGCACCCCGCGCGCCGCCGCCGTGTCGGAGTCCACCGCGACCCCGCCCATCACGTAGTGGCAGGTCGGGCCGACCTCCATCGCCTCCGCCGTGATGTCGACGTCCGCCAGCTCCTTGAACTGGTGGTACATGGAGGGCAGCCGGCGCCGGATCACCTCGGCCGGCATCCGCGTCGACACGTCCAGGAAGACCCCGCCGTGCGGGGAGCCGCGGCCCGCCTTCACCTCGGAGTTGATGGCCCGGGCCACCTCGTCGCGGGGGAGCAGCTCGGGCGGCCGCCGGTTGTGGTCCGGGTCCTCGTACCAGCGGTCGCCCTCCTCCTCGGACTCGGCGTACTTCTCCTTGAAGACGTCCGGGATGTAGTCGAACATGAACCGCTTGCCCTCGGAGTTGCGCAGCACCCCTCCGTCGCCGCGCACCGACTCCGTGACCAGGATCCCCTTCACCGACGGCGGCCAGACCATGCCCGTTGGGTGGAACTGCACGAACTCCATGTTGAGCAGGGGCGCCCCGGCCAGCAGGGCGAGCGCGTGCCCGTCGCCGGTGTACTCCCACGAGTTCGACGTCACCTTGAAGGACTTGCCGATGCCCCCGGTCGCGACCACCACGGCGGGCGCTTCGAGGACGAAGAAACGGCCGCTCTCCCGCTCGTACGCGAAGACCCCCGACACCCGGCTGCCGTCCTTCAGAATCCGGGTGACCGTGCACTCCTGGAAGACCTTCAGCCGGGACTCGTAGTCGCCGGTCTCCTTCTTGTCCTCCTGCTGGAGCGCGACGATCTTCTGTTGCAGGGTCCGGATCAGCTCCAGGCCGGTGCGGTCGCCGACATGGGCGAGGCGCGGGTACTCGTGGCCGCCGAAGTTGCGCTGGGAGATCTTCCCGTCCTTCGTACGGTCGAACAGGGCGCCCCAGGTCTCCAGTTCCCAGACCCGGTCCGGGGCCTCCGTGGCGTGCAGCTCGGCCATCCGCCACTGGTTGAGGAACTTGCCGCCGCGCAGGGTGTCGCGGAAGTGGACGTGCCAGTTGTCGTGCTCGTTGACGTTGGCCATGGCCGCCGCGATGCCGCCCTCGGCCATCACCGTGTGCGCCTTGCCGAACAGCGACTTGCAGATCACCGCCGTACGGGCACCCCGCTCGCGTGCCTCGATCGCGGCGCGCAGCCCGGCGCCGCCGGCACCGACCACGACGACGTCCCACTCCTGGCGGTCCACCACGGGCATCAGAAGCACCTTTTCATTTGCTTAGAAGATGGTCGGATCGTCGAAGACACCGGACGCGAGCAGATAGACGTAGAAGTCGGCGAGCGCCACGCTCACCAATGACGCCCAGGCGAGCTGCATGTGCCGGGCGTTGAGCCGGCCGACGAACTGCCACGCCTTGTAGCGCACGGGGTGTTTGGAGAAGTGCTTGAGCTTGCCGCCGACGATGTGCCGACAGGAGTGGCAGGACAGGGTGTACGCCCAGATCAGCACGATGTTGACCAGGAAGACCAGGGTGCCGAGGCCCATGTGGCCCCAGTGCTCGTCCGTGTCCCGGAAGGACAGCACCGTGTCGTAGGTCAGCACGCAGGCGACCAGCAGGGCGAAGTAGAAGAAGTACCGGTGGACGTTCTGCAGGATCAGCGGGAAGCGGGTCTCACCGGTGTACTTCGCGTGCGGCTCGGCCACCGCGCAGGCCGGTGGGGACGCCCAGAAGCTGCGGTAGTACGCCTTGCGGTAGTAGTAGCAGGTCAGGCGGAAGCCCAGCGGGAAGATCAGGACGATGATCGCCGGGGAGATCGCCCACCAGCTGCCGAAGAGGTCGGCGTTCGGGCCGGACGGCATGTTCTTGCAGTTCTCGGCCAGACAGGGTGAGTAGAACGGCGAGACGTACGGCGCCGAGTAGTAGTCCGCGTTGGCGAAGGCACGCCAGGTCGAGTACACGACGAACGCGAACAGACCGGCCGCGGTGACGGCGGGTGCCAGCCACCAGCGGTCGGTCCGCAGGTGCGGGGCGGAGATCGCGGCGCGCGTACCGGTTCGTACGCCGCCGCTGTTCGGATGTGGTTCCGTACCAGTGGCCAATGGATGACTCCGGTCGGTTCGGGGGTCGGAGGGCCTGCGGGCAGTCCGGCTACGGTGCGTGCCGGTCGCGGGCGCCGAGACCCTCGTCGTCCGTGTCCGTCCACAGGTTGATGTCGTAGGGGTCGTCGGAGATGGTGACGAGTTCGGGGCGCTTGCCCGGGGTGTCGGTGTTCGCCGTCTCCCGCAGCAGCGCCACGCTCTCGCGCAGGTGATCGGCGTCGGCACGGACGCGGCGCATCTCCAGTCCGCCGCTCCCGAGCTGTTGCTCCAGGCGGCCGACGGACCGGTTCAGGTCGTCCAGGCACCGCTGTACTGACGTCAGGTCGTCGTGCACGGACATGACGTGACCTCACTTCCGCGGACTTCACCGTCCAAGGCGGCAACGTTCATGCGCCTGCGAGTGTTGCGCGTCACACCTGCTGATGTGAAGGCATGTGCAGCGATTGGCGGATTGCGCGCCTCCGTCGCACGCCCGCACGCGCTCTGTGTGCGCCGGGGACGGGCGCCGCCGCGAGGGGTGCCGCCGGTGCGCCGCCCCGGGTGGGCATTGCGCCGCACGGGTGGGCTTTGGCAGCCCTCGCCGCCGTGTCGTCCCCGGCCGACGGACCCCGTCCATTTCAGTGGGGTCCGTACTTCTGACGTACATGTGATCAACTCCAAAATACCCCCAAATGTGAACAGACCCCACCCGTGTCACCGGGCCTCCCGGAGGTAGCAGAGATGTCTCACCACGGCGTCGGACCCAGGCCTGGCCGCAGTGCGGTCATGCGTTCCGTCACGTTCCTGACCGCGGGCGCGCTCGCGGTGCCCTTCCTCACGGGGTGCGGCTCCGACGACGAGGGCAGCAAGCCGCTGGCCGGACAGGACATCGCGGCGGTCGCCCGTGACGCGGTCGCCGAGGGTGGCGCCCTGAAGTGGGCCGTGGACGCCGTACCGGAGACCCTCAACACCTTCCAGGCCGACGCCGACGCGGGCACCACCCGGGTCGCGCAGGCGGTCCTGCCGTCGATGTTCACCATCGACGCCACCGGCCGCCCGGTCCGCGACCCCGACTATCTGGAGTCCGCGAAGGTCATCGAGACCGAGCCGCGCCAGGTCGTCCTCTACAAGCTCAACCAGCAGGCCGTCTGGAGCGACGGCCGGGAGATCGGCGCCGCCGACTTCGCCGCCCAGTGGCGCGCCCTGTCCGGCAAGGACTCCGCCTACTGGACCGCCCGCAACGCCGGCTACGACCGCATCGGCAAGATCGAGCGCGGTGCCAACGACCTGGAGGTCCGGGTCACCTTCGAGCGGCCGTACGCCGACTGGAAGTCGCTGTTCTCGCCGCTCTATCCCAAGGAGGTCATGGGTACCCCGGACGCCTTCAACGACGGCGCCCGCCGGAAGCTCGCGGTCACCGCGGGACCCTTCAAGGTCGACAAGGTCGACACCGCGAAGAAGGACGTCGTCCTCACCCGCAACCCGCGCTGGTGGGGCCGCCCGGCCAAGCTCGACGAGATCGACCTGCACGCCGTGGACCGGGAGAAGCGGGCCGGCGCGCTCGCCGCCGGCACGGTCGACGTCGCCGACATCGACGCCTCCGAGGCCCAGCGGATCATCATCGCCGGGCGGGACAAGGGCACCGGCACGCCGTTGCAGGGCGCCGGGAAGACCTCCGCGAAGAAGCTGCGCTCCTGGGCGCTCACCCTCGGCATGGACGAGGAGAAGCTGCCCAAGGGGCCGAAGAAGCTCCGCAAGACCATCTCCAAGTGGCTGGAGCAGCAGCAGGAGCTGCGCGACGTCGACGTCCGCAAGTCCCTGGAGCCCGCCTTCACCCAGCTCGCCCTGAACGGCTCCGAGGGCCCCCTCGCCGACGAGCGGGTGCGCCGGGCCGTCGCCCGCGCCCTCGACCGCCAGACGCTCGCCAAGCTGGTGCTCACCCCACTGGGACTCCCCGCCGTGCCGGTCGGCAGCCACCTCGCCCTGTCCGGGCAGGCCGCCTACGCCGACAGCAGCGGGTCGATCGGCGGCCTCGACACCCACGAGGCGCAGGCGCTGCTCGCCGACGCCGGTTGGGTGGCCGGCGGGCCGATCAAGGCCGGGGGCAAGGCGGCCGGCGCGCAGAACGGGAACGGCGACAAGGCGGGCAAGGGCGACAAGGGCGGCAAGGCGGGCAAGGGCGACGACTCCGACGGCGGGGACGACGGGCAGTTCATCGTCGGGGAGGACGACAAGAGCCCCGACGCCCCCGACGACAAGGACACCCGCGACCACCAGAAGGACCACGCCCACGGGGCGCCCGGGGCGTACGCGCCGAAGGGCACAGCCGCGCCCAAGGGGGCGCAGGCCGCGGCCGCACCGCTGGCCAAGGACGGCAAGGCGCTGAGCCTGCGGTTCGTGCTGCCGTCGGGGCCGGGGTCACAGACGCTCCAGGACGTCGCCGACCGGATCCGGCAGATGCTCGCGGCGGTCGGCATCCAGGCCGAGATCACCAAGGTCTCCGACGAGAGCTACTTCAAGGACCACATCGCCTCCGGGCAGTACGACCTCGCGCTGTACTCGTGGCCGACGTCCGCGTTCCCGGCGACGGACGCGCGGCCGATCTACGCGAAGCCGGTGCCGGCCGCCGACGGGTCGCTGAATGTCGAGCAGAACTACACGAGGGTGGGCACCGACCAGGTGGACCAGCTCTTCGACCAGGCGCTCGGGGCGCTGGACGAGGAAGAGGCGGACGGGCTGTTGCGGAAGGCGGACTCGCGGATCTGGGCGTCGGCCGGGTCGCTGCCGCTGTACCAGCGCCCGCAGATCGTGGGGGCCAGAAAGGGGCTGGTGAACGTAGGCGCGTTCGGTTTCCAGACGCCGGTCTACCAGGACATGGGGTTCCTGAAGAAGGGCGCGAAGGTGTCGGCGAGTGCGTCGCCGGCCGGCTGACCGGCGCCGTAGCTCAGGGGTTGCTCAAATGGCTTGCCGTCACGCGATCGGCACCCGCAGGATCACGGGGACAGCGGTCGACGCCGCGGGCGCCGACCGCTCCACACGGGGGACATGGAGCGGGCGTATGCGCGACATCGGATCACGGATCTGGGCGACAGGACTGGCCGCGCTGGTGCTGGGAGCGGGCCTGACGGCCTGCACCGGGGGCACCGGCGGCGGGGACGGCCGTCCGGACGGGGGCGCGAGCGGAACCGGCACGGCGGCGGCGAAGGCGTGCGGAGACGGCACGTACAGCTGGTCCGCGGTCAAGGAGTCGGACCGGCTGACGGGCGTCTCGGAGCGGGAACGGCTGGGCGCCGGCGGCGGCGCGCTGCGGAACCCGCTGGAGCGCGTGTACACGCCGCGGCCCTCGGTGCGGACCGAGGGACCGACGCTCTCGCCGGCCGAGGTCCTCTTCTCGCTGGGCAAGAAGATCGGTGAGGTCGACTCCACGGCCCGCACCCTGGCGGACGACGACAGCGGCACCACCTACGCCTTCACCGATGTGCACGTCAAGGCCCCGCCCCTGGACAACGGCGCTGTCCGACTCGACGGCGCCGGAGACTTCGTGACCTACGACGGGGTGCGGGAGGTGGCGGGCGACTTCCGCTACTCCTGCCCGGACGGCCGGACCACCACCGGGCACGCGCGGACCTGGCGAGTCGTCCTGGGCGGAATCGTCAACTGCGGCGAGGCCGTGGAAGCGCGGCTCGCCCGGCAGGCCGCCCGGCTCTCCTGCGAAACCGGTTCGGCCGCCACGAAGGGCGCCTGACCGACACCCTCCCGGGGCCCCCACCCACGGCCCCGGGATGCCCCCACGGCCTCACCCCGTACCATGGGGTGAGGCCGTGGCGTGTTCAGCCCGGCAGGGTGCGCGAACACCGATGTACGCGCAAGCCCCTTCCTCATACTCCGGGAGTACGCCGCACCATGGCCACGCGCCACGACATCCGCAACGTCGCCATCGTCGCCCACGTCGACCACGGCAAGACGACCCTCGTCGACGCCATGCTGAAGCAGGCCGGTGCCTTCGCCGCGCACGCCGCCGAGTCGCTCGACGACCGCATGATGGACTCCAACGACCTGGAGCGTGAGAAGGGCATCACGATCCTGGCCAAGAACACGGCCGTGAAGTACCACCCGAAGGACGGTGGCGAGGTCGTCACCATCAACATCATCGACACCCCGGGCCACGCCGACTTCGGCGGCGAGGTCGAGCGCGGTCTGTCGATGGTGGACGCGGTGGTGCTGCTCGTCGACGCCTCCGAGGGCCCCCTGCCCCAGACCCGCTTCGTGCTGCGCAAGGCGCTCCAGGCCAAGCTGCCCGTCATCCTGTGCATCAACAAGACGGACCGCCCCGACTCGCGTATCGACGAGGTCGTCAACGAGGCCTACGACCTCTTCCTCGACCTCGACGCCGACGAGGACCAGATCGAGTTCCCGATCGTCTACGCGTGTGCGCGTGACGGTGTGGCCTCGCTGACCAAGCCGGAGGACGGCACCGTCCCGGCCGACAGCGACAGCCTGGAGCCGTTCTTCTCCACGATCCTGTCCCACGTCCCGGCTCCCGAGTACGACGAGGCGGCCCCGCTCCAGGCGCACGTCACCAACCTGGACGCGGACAACTTCCTCGGCCGTATCGCGCTGCTCCGGGTCGAGCAGGGCGAGCTGCGCAAGGGCCAGACCGTCACGTGGATCAAGCGCGACGGCACGATGTCCAACGTCCGCATCACCGAGCTGCTGATGACCGAGGCGCTCACCCGCAAGCCCGCCGAGATGGCGGGACCGGGTGACATCTGCGCGGTCGCCGGTATCCCGGACATCATGATCGGCGAGACCCTCGCCGACCCCGAGAACCCGATCCCGCTGCCGCTGATCACGGTCGACGAGCCCGCGATCTCGATGACCATCGGCACCAACACCTCGCCGCTGGTCGGTCGGGGCGGCACCGGCAAGGGCGCCGACAACAAGGCCGCGGTCAAGGACCGCAAGGTCACCGCCCGCCAGGTCAAGGACCGCCTCGACCGCGAGCTGGTCGGCAACGTCTCGCTGCGGGTGCTCGACACCGAGCGTCCGGACGCCTGGGAGGTCCAGGGCCGTGGTGAGCTGGCGCTCGCCATCCTGGTCGAGCAGATGCGCCGCGAGGGCTTCGAGCTGACCATCGGCAAGCCCCAGGTGGTCACCCAGATCGTCGACGGCAAGGTGCACGAGCCGGTCGAGCGCATGACGATCGACGTGCCCGAGGAGCACATGGGTGCGGTCACGCAGCTCATGGGCGTCCGCAAGGGCCGTATGGACAACATGTCGAACCACGGCTCCGGCTGGGTCCGCCTGGAGTTCGTCGTGCCGTCCCGCGGCCTCATCGGCTTCCGGACCGAGTTCCTGACCGGCACGCGCGGCACGGGCATCGCCCACTCCATCCACGAGGGCCACGAGCCGTGGTTCGGCCCCCTGACCACGCGTAACAACGGCTCGCTGGTCGCCGACCGCTCCGGCGCCGTCACCGCCTTCGCGATGACGAACCTCCAGGAGCGCGGTGTGCTGTTCACCGACCCCGGCACCGAGGTGTACGAGGGCATGATCGTCGGCGAGAACTCGCGCTCCGACGACATGGACGTGAACATCACCAAGGAGAAGAAGCTCACGAACATGCGGTCGTCCTCGGCCGACTCGTTCGAGGCGATCGTCCCGCCGCGCAAGCTCTCCCTGGAGCAGTCGCTGGAGTTCTGCCGCGACGACGAGTGCGTCGAGGTGACCCCGGAGTCCGTGCGTATCCGCAAGGTCGTCCTGGACCAGAAGGAGCGCGGTCGCACCGCCAGCCGCGCCAAGCACGGCTGACGCACGCCGTTCGACCACGAAGCCGGGCACCCCGCGTTGCGGGGTGCCCGGCTTCGTGTTGAGCGGGGAGGTAGGGAAAACCCTAATTCTCGTCGCTGATCCGTAAGGGCGGACCGCACGGCACTAGTCTTCTGACAGCATGCGCCCTGTCTGTGTCCAAGCGCACTTTCCGCGATTCTGCAACTGGATTTTCATCCGACTTGGGTTCGGTAAACGAACATGCAGGCCCGATAGGTGTGTAACAAGTCCGTTTCGCAGGGATCTTTCTGCAAACCCTTTGTCCGGATTTTGGAAGATGTTCGCGTCAGGTGTGATCGAACCGAGACCTTATGAGTGTGGTTCGGTCATGGCGCATGGCAGATAGTTAGGCGCGTAGAGCTCGGATCGGGTCATGCACTGTACGCAGCGCCGACCTGCGAGCGCGGGGAGCACCTGAACGTTTCAGGCGCCGGTGACGGTGACGTGTCATGTGCTCCTCCATGTGGTGAACCAATGGACTCATGAGGAGGAGCCCCATGCGTGGTGCCAAGAGCGCCAAGTGGGTTGCGATAGCTGCGGTTGTGGCGCTGGGGGCCACTGCGTGTGGCGGCGGCGGTGACGACAAGGGCAGCAGCAAGGCGGCGATCGACCCCAACGGTGTGTTCTCGGTTGAGTCCGGTGAGCCGCAGAACCCGCTGCAGCCGGCCAACACGATGGAGTCCTACGGCAGCCTTGTCATCAAGTCGCTCTTCTCGCAGCTGGTCTCCTATGACTCCGCGGGCAAGATCGTCATGGTCAACGCTCAGTCGGTGGACAGCAAGGACAACAAGACCTTCACGGTCAAGCTGAAGTCGGGCTGGAAGTTCCACGACGGCACCCCGGTCACCGCCGACTCCTACGTCAAGGCGTGGAACTGGGCGGCCGCCCCGGCGAACAAGCAGACCAACAGCTTCTGGTTCTCCGACATCCAGGGCTACGACGACGTGGCCCCCGCGAAGGGCAAGCCGAAGGCCACCTCGCTCTCCGGTCTGAAGGTCGTCGACGACAGCACCTTCACCATCACGCTGTCCAAGCCGATGCCGTACTTCGTGTACAAGCTCGGCTACGAGGTCTTCTCGCCGCTGCCGGAGTCCTTCTACAAGGACCCGAAGGCCGCGGGCCAGCACCCGATCGGCAACGGTCCGTACAAGTTCGTCAGCTGGCAGCACAAGAAGCAGATCCAGGTCGCAAAGTACGCCGACTACAAGGGCCCGAACGCCGCCAAGAACGGTGGCGTGATCTTCAAGAACTACGCCAGCCCCGAGACGGCGTACGAGGACCTGAAGTCCGACAACGTGGACGTCATCACCCAGGTCGCGCCCAAGGACCTGCCCGTCTACAAGCAGGACCTCGGCGACCGCGCGATCGACCAGTCCTACTCCGCGATCCAGACGATCGCCCCGGCGTTCTACACCAAGCAGTGGAAGAACATCGACCCGAAGGTCCTGCAGGGCCTGTCGATGGCGATCGACCGGAACACCATCACCAAGACCGTGCTCAACGGCACCCGTGAGCCCGCGACGGGCTGGGTCGCCAAGGGCGTCCTCGGCTACCAGCCGAACGCGGCCGGCGACGTCACCACGTACAACCCGACGAAGGCCAAGGCGCTGATCAAGGAGGGTGGCGGCGTTCCGGGCAACTCCATCACCATCCAGTACAACGCTGACGGCGGCCACAAGGACTGGGTGGACGCGGTCTGCAACTCCATCACCAACGCCACCGGTGTGAAGTGCGCCGGCGACTCGAAGGCCGACTTCCAGGCGGACCTGAACGCGCGTGACGCGCACCAGGTCAAGTCCCTGTACCGCTCGGGCTGGGTGCTGGACTTCCCGATGAACGCCAACTTCATCCGTGACCTGTACGGCTCCAAGTCGGACGGCAACCAGAGCGGCTTCTCCAACTCGAAGATCGACTCGGACATCGCCGCCGCCGACAGCGCGAGCACGCTGGAGGACTCGGAGCAGAAGTACCAGGCCATCGAGAAGGAGCTGGTCAACTACATGCCCAGCATTCCGCTCTGGTACTACAAGGTCAACGCGGGCTACTCGGAGAAGGTGTCCGGCGTCAAGTTCAACCAGGCCGGCGACCCGGTGCTGACCGGCGTTCAGGTCGCGAAGAAGTAACCACAAGACCGTACCCGGGGCGCGGCTTCCACGCGCCCCGGCAACGGCAGTGGCTGGGGGCCCTTTCCGTACGCATCATCCAACGGTGCGCACGGAAAGGGCCCGTCGGCTGCCGCTGTGACTGACATGGAGGCACGATGGGGCGCTACGTCGCACGACGACTGCTCCAGATGATCCCGGTCTTCATCGGGACAACCCTGCTGATCTTCCTCATGGTCTACGCCCTGCCCGGCGACCCCGTGCGAGGACTGTTCGGCGACAAGGGCGGCAGCCCGCAGGTGATCGCCCAGCTGAGACATCAGTACGGCCTGGACCAGCCGATCCTGGTCCAGTACTGGCATTACATGAAGAGCATGATCCTGCATGCCGACTTCGGCACGCAGATCGCCAGCGGGCGTCCGGTCACGGACGTGCTCGGCGACGCGTTCCCCGTCACCCTCCGTCTGGCCGGCCTCTCCTTCGTCATCGAGATAGTGTTCGGCATCGCCCTGGGCATCGTGGCCGGCCTGCGTGCGGGACGCTTCACCGACAACGCGATCCTGCTGTTCACCCTGCTGCTGATCTCGGTGCCGGTGTTCGTCCTCGGCTACATCCTCAAGGTCATTTTCGCCTTCGACCTGAACTGGCTGCCACCGAACGTCAACGACTCGACGAACTACAACGAGTTGCTGATGCCGGCCATCGTGCTGGCCACCGCGTCCCTGGCGTACGTGACCCGGCTCACCCGGACCTCGATCTCCGAGAACCTGCGCGCCGACTACATCCGTACGGCCATCGCCAAGGGCCTGCCGAAGCGGCGCGTGGTGGGCGTCCACCTCATGCGCAACTCGCTGATCCCGGTGGTCACCTACCTGGGTACCGACATCGGCGCCCTCATGGGCGGTGCCGTCGTCACCGAGGGCCTGTTCAACATCCAGGGCATCGGAGGCACGATCTACCAGTCGATCGTGCGCCGCGAGGGCACGACCCTCGTGGGCCTGGTGACCATCCTGGTCCTCGTGTACCTCCTCGCCAACCTTCTCGTAGACCTGCTTTATGCGGTCCTTGACCCGAGGATTCGCTATGCCTGACGTGACCAAGACCGTGCCCGAGGCCGCTGCCGAGGACGCCGCCGTCGCGGCGGCCGGGGGGCCACTGCCCGAGCCGAGCAAGCCTGAGAAGACGCGCAGTCTGTGGGGCGATGCCTGGCAGGACCTGCGGCGCAGCTGGATCTTCATCGTCTCGGCGGCGCTGATCGTCCTGCTGCTGACGATCACCTTCTTCCCCGGCTGGTTCACCGGCGCCAACCCGACCTCTGGCGACCTGGCCAAGCACTTCCTGCAGAAGCCCAGGCTCGGCAACTTCTTCTCGGCCGACTGGCTGGGATACGACCAGCAGGGCCGCAGCGTCTACGCCCGTGTCATCTACGGCGCCCGCGCCTCCATCGCGGTCGGCTTCGGTACGACGGTCGCGGTCACCGTCGTGGGCGGTCTGGTCGGCATGATCGCCGGCTACTTCGGCGGCATCGTCGACTCGGTGCTGTCCCGGCTGACCGACGTTTTCTTCGGCATCCCGTTCCTGCTCGGCACCATGGTCTTCCTCACCTCCTTCCAGGACCGCACGACCTGGATCGTCATCGGCGCCCTGAGCTTCTTCGGCTGGACGCAGATAGCCCGCGTGATGCGCGGCGCGGTGATCACGACCAAGCAGTCCGACTACGTGCACGCCGCCAAGGCGCTGGGCGCGAGCACACCGCGCATCATGTTCCGGCACATCCTGCCGAACACACTGGCTCCGGTGATCGTCGTCGCCACCATCTCGCTCGGCATCTACATCTCCGCCGAGGCGACCCTGTCCTACCTGGGGCTCGGCCTGAACGGCGTGTCCTGGGGCAATGACATCTCCGACGGCGGCAACCAGATCCGCGTGGCACAGTGGATCATGCTGTACCCGTCGATCATGCTCATCGTCACCGTGCTGGCGTTCATCATGCTCGGTGAAGCCGTGCGCAACGCCCTTGACCCGAAGATGCGCTGAGGGAGGCGTACGTGACCATCATCGAAGAAGCACCCGTGCCCTCGCCGCGCGACGGCGGCGGCGTCCCGCTCCTCGAAGTGCAGGACCTGCACGTCGAGTTCCACACCCGCGAGGGTGTCGTCAAGGCCGTCAACGGCGTCAACTACAGCGTCAGCGCGGGCGAGACGCTCGCCGTCCTCGGTGAGTCGGGCTCCGGCAAGTCCGTGACCGCGCAGGCCATCATGGGCATCCTCGACATGCCTCCGGCAAGGATCCCGCAGGGCGAGATCCGTTTCCTCGGCGAGGACATGCTCACCATGTCCTCCGAGAACCGCCGCAAGATCCGCGGCCGGCGCATCGCCATGATCTTCCAGGACGCGCTCAGCTCGCTGAACCCGGTGCTGTCCGTCGGCTACCAGCTCGGCGAGATGTTCCGGGTCCATCAGGGCCTGTCCAAGAAGGACGCCAAGGCCAAGGCGATCGAGCTGATGGACCGGGTGAAGATCCCGGGCGCGGCGGCCCGCGTGAACGACTATCCGCACCAGTTCTCGGGCGGTATGCGCCAGCGCATCATGATCGCGATGGCGCTGGCCCTGGAGCCGGAGCTGATCATCGCCGACGAGCCGACCACGGCCCTCGACGTGACGGTCCAGGCCCAGGTCATGGACCTGCTCGCGGAGCTGCAGCGCGAGTACAACATGGGTCTGATCCTGATCACCCACGACCTCGGCGTCGTCGCCGACGTCGCGGACAAGATCGCCGTGATGTACGCGGGCCGGATCGTCGAGACAGCCCCCGTCCACGAGCTGTACAAGCGACCCGCGCACCCCTACACCCGTGGTCTGCTGGACTCGATCCCGCGCCTGGACCAGAAGGGCCAGGAGCTGTACGCGATCAAGGGGCTGCCGCCCAACCTGCTGCGCGTGCCCACCGGTTGCGCCTTCAACCCGCGCTGCCCCAAGGCCCAGGACATCTGCCGTACGGACATCCCGGCGCTGCAGCCGGTGACCGAGCAGGACGGTGGCGAGCTGGTGGGCCGGGCCTCGGCCTGCCACTTCTGGAAGGAGACACTCCATGGCTGAGCTCAGCAAGAACGACGAGCCGCAGGACGCCACGCCGAACGTCTCCGAGGTGGTCTCCGCGTCCGACGCGGATGCGGTCACCGCCATCGAGGCGTCCGTCAAGCGGGGCGAGCCGATCCTGCAGGTGCGCAACCTGGTCAAGCACTTCCCGCTGACCCAGGGCATCCTGTTCAAGAAGCAGATCGGCGCGGTCAAGGCCGTCGACGGCATCTCCTTCGACCTGTACCAGGGCGAGACGCTGGGCATCGTGGGCGAGTCCGGCTGCGGCAAGTCGACGGTGGCCAAGCTCCTGATGAACCTGGAGCAGGCGACGGCCGGCGAGATCTTCTACAAGGGCCAGGACATCACCAAGGTGTCCGGGCGTGCGCTGAAGGCCGTCCGCCGCAACATCCAGATGGTGTTCCAGGACCCGTACACCTCGCTCAACCCGCGCATGACGGTCGGCGACATCATCGGGGAGCCCTACGACATCCACCCCGAGGTGGCCCCGAAGGGCGACCGGCGCCGCAAGGTGCAGGAGCTGCTGGATGTCGTCGGCCTCAACCCCGAGTACATCAACCGGTACCCGCACCAGTTCTCCGGCGGCCAGCGACAGCGCATCGGCATCGCGCGCGGCCTGGCTCTCAACCCGGAGATCATCATCTGCGACGAGCCGGTGTCCGCGCTGGACGTGTCCGTCCAGGCACAGGTCATCAACCTGATGGAGCGGCTGCAGGACGAGTTCAACCTGTCGTACATCTTCATCGCCCACGACCTGTCGATCGTCCGGCACATCTCGGACCGGGTCGGGGTCATGTACCTCGGCAAGATGGCCGAGGTCGGCACCGATGAGCAGATCTACGAGCACCCGACGCACCCTTACACCCAGGCGCTGCTGTCGGCGGTCCCGGTCCCCGACCCGGAGGCTCGTGAGCACCGCGAGCGGATCATCCTCACCGGTGACGTGCCCTCTCCGGCCAACCCGCCGTCCGGGTGCCGCTTCCGCACCCGCTGCTGGAAGGCCGAGGCCAAGTGCGCCGAGGAGGTTCCGCTGCTCGCGGTCCCCGAGCGCTTCAAGGGCGCGGACACCCCGGCGGCCCACGAGTCGGCCTGCCACTTCGCGGAGGAGAAGGACGTCGTGCACGCGGCCTGACCCCCACACGACGCGGTCGGGTCCCGGCACCGCCATGCGGTTTCGGGACCCGACCGTTTGTCATCACACGGACTGAATCAGGCCTTTGGCTTCGGACCGAAATCGAATGCGGCGGTTCCACCGCACCGGACACCCTCGCTCCCGATCTCGCTGACCTGTTCGGGGGAGTGCGAACAAAATGCTGCACCACATCGAACTGTGGGTCCCCGACCTGCCGCGCGCCGTCGGCGAATGGGGGTGGCTGCTCGGCCGGCTCGGCTACCGCCCGTACCAGGAGTGGGCGGCCGGCCGCAGCTGGCGGATGGGTACGACCTATCTGGTCGTCGAGCAGTCGCCCGCGATGACGTCCGGCGCGCACGACCGGATGCGTCCCGGTCTCAACCACCTCGCGTTCCACGCCGGAGCGCCCGCACAGGTCGACGAGCTGGCGGACACCGCGCCCGCGCACGGCTGGTCGCCGCTGTTCACCGACCGCTACCCGCATGCCGGCGGCCCGCAGCACTACGCGGCCTATCTGGTGAACACCGACGGCTTCGAGGTGGAGCTGGTCGCCGCCGACGGACCGCCGTCCGGCCTCACGCCGTGATCCGGGCCCGGGCCCAGTGGCACGCCACCTGCTGCCCGCCCGCCCCGCCCAGTACCTCCAGGTCCTGGCCCCGGCAGGCGTCCGCGACGCCCGCGCGGTCCGCCTCACCGCTCGCCAGGATCTGACAGCGGACGTGGAAACGGCAGCCCGCGGGGATACGGGAGGGGTCGGGGGGCTCGCCGGTCAGCACCACGCGCTCGCCCGGCGCCTCGGGCAGCACCGACAACAGCGCCTGGGTGTAAGGGTGCCGGGGAGCCGTGAGGACCTGTTCGACGTCGCCCGTCTCCACGATCCGGCCCAGGTACATCACCGCGACCCGGTCGGCGATGTTCCAGGCCAGACCGAGGTCATGGGTGACCACCAGCGCGGCCAGGCCCAGCTCGGCGCGCAGCCGCAGCAGCAGCGCCAGGATCTCGCCGCGCACGGAGGCGTCCAGGGAGGCCACCGGCTCGTCGGCGACGATCAGTTCGGGTTCCAGGACCAGCGCGCCCGCGATCACCACGCGCTGGCGCTGCCCTCCGGACAGCTCGTGCGGGTAGCGCAGGAAGAAGCGTTCCGGTGGGCGCAGTCCCGCGTGGCCGAGTGCCTCGGCGACCTTCGCCCGCTCGTTTCCCGTGCGGCCGTGGATCCGCAGCCCCTCGGCCACGGCGTCGTACACCGTGTGCCGGGGATTGAGCGAGCCGGTCGGATCCTGCAGCACCAGCTGCACCCGCCCGCGGTACGCCCGCAGCGCCCGCGAGGAGTACTCCAGGGGCTTCCCGGCGAAGGAGATCCGTCCCGCGGTCGGCGTCACCAGGCCGAGCAACGAGCGCGCCAGCGTCGTCTTGCCGCAGCCGGACTCGCCGACCAGCGCCACGATCTCCCCGGCCCGGATGTCCAGTTGGACGCCGTCCACGGCCCGGGCTTCCGGGGCGCCGTGGCGTCCGGGGAAGGTGACGTGGAGCCCCTGGGCGCTGAGCAGCGGCGGGGGTGTCGTCGTCATGAGGCGCTCCTCGTGTCCTCGGCCGCGGTGGTCGGTCCGGGCGCTGCCGCCCCCACGTGCACACAGGCGGCCCGGCGACCCGGCTCGGCGTCCCGCAGCACCTGGTCCTGCGTGGCACACCGGTCCAGTGCCACCGGACAGCGCGGATGGAACGCGCAGCCGAAGGGCAGTGCGGACGGGTCGGGCGGGTCACCGGCCAGGCCGCGCGGGGCGAACCGGGAGGCGGGGTCGCCGATGCGCGGGAACGCCGCCGACAGCGCCTTGGCGTACGGGTGCCGGGCGTCCTCGTAGACCTGGCGGGCGGGGCCCTCCTCGACGACACGGCCCGCGTACATCACCGTGAGCCGGTCGCAGGTGTCGGCGAGCACCGCCAGATCGTGGCTGATCATGATCAGGCCCACGTCCTGCTCCGCCACGAGCTGTTCGATCAGCCGCAGGATCTGCGCCTGGATCATCACGTCCAGGGCCGTGGTCGGCTCGTCCGCGATGATCAGCCGTGGGTCGCAGGCCAGCGCCATGGCGATCATCACCCGCTGGCGCTGCCCGCCGGAGAGCTCGTGCGGGTACGCGGAGGCGCGGGACGCCGGCAGGCCCACGTGGTCCAGCAGCTCGACGGTCCGTCTGCGTGCCGCGGCCGCCGTCGCCCCGCGGTGCAGCAGGATCGGCTCGGCGATCTGGTCGCCGACGCGGTGCACCGGATTGAGCGAGTGCATCGCCCCCTGGAAGACGATCGAGGCGCCCGCCCAGCGCACCGCCCGTACCTGCCCCCAGCGCATGGCCAGCACGTCCTCGCCGTTCAGCACGACCTCCCCGGACACGCGTGTCCCGGCCGGCAGCAGTCTGAGCAGCGCGAGGGCCAGCGTGGACTTGCCACAGCCCGACTCGCCGGCGATGCCGAGCTTCCGCCCCGCCGCCAGCGACAGGTCCACACCCCGCACCGCGTCCGCTCCGCCGGGGTAGGTCACCTCCAGGTTCCGGACCTCCAGCAGCGTCAACGGGCCACCCCCAGTCTGGGGTTGAGGACGGACTCCACCGTGCGTCCGCACAGCGTGAACGCCAGTGCGACCGCCGCGATCGCGATGCCCGGCGGCACCAGATACCACCAGTCCCCGGCGCTGACCGCCCCCGCCTCCCGCGCGTCCTGCAACAGCCCGCCCCACGAGATGACCGTCGGATCACCGAGGCCGAGGAAGGCCAGCGTCGCCTCGGCGAGGACGGACGAGGAGATCATCAGGGTGGTCTGGGCGAGGACCAGCGGCATCACGTTGGGCAGCACATGCCGGGTCATCACGTGCCAGTGGCCGCCGCCGAGTGCCCTGGCCCGTTCGATGTAGGGCCGGGACTCCACCGCGAGCGTCTGCGCGCGCACCAGCCGGGCCGTCGTCGGCCAGGAGGTGACGCCGATGGCGAGGATCACCGTGCCCAGCGACCGGGACATCACGGTGGCCAGCGCGATGGCGAGCACCAGCGCCGGCATCACCAGGAACCAGTCCGTGATCCGCATCAGCACGGTCGCGTACGCCCCCCGGAAGTGCCCGGAGGTGACGCCGACGACCGTGCCGATCACCACCGACAGCACCGCCGCCAGCAGCCCGACCAGGAGCGAGATCCGCGACCCCCACACCACCAGGCCCAGCAGATCACGCCCGAACCGGTCGGTGCCCAGCGGGAACTCACCGCTCGGCGCCTCCAGCGGACCGCCCGGCGCGGTGGTCACCCCGGCCACGCCGGAGCCGACCGTCAGGGGCGCGGTCAGCGCCACCAGGGCGAACAGGACGAGCGCGGTCAGGCCGACCAGCCCGGCGCGGTGGGTACGGTACTGCCGCCAGAACCGTACGGCGGAGCGGCGGCGGCGCTGCCAGGCCAGCGCCCGCGGTCCGGCGGCCTCGGGAGCCCCGGCCTCCGGCGCCGGCGGGGTGGCCTCGGCCGTCATCGGCCCACCCGGGGGTCGAGCAGCGGATAGACCAGGTCGGCCAGAGTGTTCATGATGATCACCGCCGAGGCGAAGAAGAGGAACAGCCCCTGCACCAGGGGCAGGTCGGGCACGCTCAGGGCCTGGTAGAAGAGTCCGCCGAGGCCCGGCCAGGAGAAGACGGTCTCGACCAGGATGACGCCCGCGACGGTCCGGCCGAGGTTGACGAAGACCAGGGTGACCGTGGGCAGCAGCGCGTTCGGTACCGCGTGCCGGCGGCGCACCAGGTCGTCCCTCAGGCCCTTGGCGCGGGCCGTCGTGAGGTAGTCGCTGCCCATCTCGTCGAGCAGTGCCGAGCGGGTGACCAGCAGCGTCTGCCCGTACTCGACGGCGACCAGGGTGAGCACCGGCAGGACGAGATGGTGGGCGACGTCGAGGACGTAGGCGAAGCCCTCCTTGCCGCCCGTTTCCATGCCGCCGGTCGGGAACAGCCCGGGGACGGGACCGAGGCCCACGCCGAACACGATGATCGCCAGCAGGCCGAGCCAGAACGACGGCACGGAGTACAGGACCAGCGCCAGGCCGGTGTTGAGCCGGTCGCCGAGCCGGCCGTGCCGCCATGCCGAACGGGTGCCGAGGAACATGCCGAGCGCGGTGTAGAGCACGAAGGCCGTGCCGGTCAGCAGCAGCGTGTTCGGCAGCGCCTCGCCGATCTTGTCGACGACCGGGGTGCGGAACTGGTAGGACGTGCCCAGGTCGCCGGTGAGCGCCTTGCGGCAGTAGTCCGTGAACTGCTCCCACACCGGCAGGTCGAGCCCGAACTCCTTGCGGTACTCGGCCAGTTGCGCGGCCGAGACCGGACGGCCGCCCGTCATGGTCTTGACCGGGTCGCCGGGGATCAGCCGGAAGAGGAAGAAGCCGGTGACGAGAACGGCGAGCAGCGAGACGGCGGCACCGCCCGCCTTGGCCGCCCCGTAGCGCAGATACCCGGCGGCCGTGCGCGCCCGCGGTCCACGGACCGCCGGACCGTCCGGAACCGGTACGGCGTCCGTGTCGAGCGACGCGGACACCGCGTCGCGAGCAGTCGGCTGCATGGGCTACTCGCGGTCGTCGGCGGTGGCGCGGCGGCGCCGCGCGAAGAACACTCCGGCGCCGGCGAGGACCACGACACCCGCGACGATACCGATGACGACCCCGGTCGAGCTGCCCCCGGAGGAGCTGTCGGAGCCCGCCGGTACCGCCGACCACCAGCTCCAGTAGCCGTCCTGGCCGTAGATGTTGCCGGCGGCCTTGGGCATCGTCTCGATCGACTCGATCTGGTCGGTGCGGTAGGCCTCGACGGCGTTCGGGTACGCCATGACGTTCATGTACCCCAGGTCGTACAGCCGCGACTCCATCTGCTTGACGACAGTGGCCCGTTCGGCGGAGTCGTACTCGGCGAGCTGCTTGGCGTACAGGTCGTCGTACGTCCTGTCGCAGACGAAGTTGTCGGTCAGGCCGGTGTCCTTCGGCGTGGCGGGCAGGGCGGCGCAGGTGTGGATGGACAGCACGTAGTCCGGGTCGGGGTTGACGGACCAGCCGTCGAAGGCCAGGTCGTACTTGCCCGCGAGCCAGGGGTCGGTGACGTTGTCCAGGCAGTCGAGGGTCGTGCCGATGCCGAGCTTGGCCCACCACTCCTTGAGGTACTGGCCCACGGCCTTGTCGTTGGGGTCGGTGGCGTGGCACAGGACGCGGTAGTTCAGTGGTCTGCCGTCCTTGCCGACCCGCTTGCCGTCGGCGTTCTTCTTGTAGCCGGCCTGGTCGAGGAGCTGGGCGGCCTTCGCGGGGTCGTAGGCGAGTTCCTGGCTCGCCGACGGCTTCCAGAAGTACGTGGAGAAGCGCGGCGGGATGTAGCCCTGGCCTTCGACCGCGTGCCCCTGGAACACCTTGTCGACGATGGTCTTCCGGTCGACGGCCAGGAACAGCGCGTGCCGCACCCGCTCGTCGAGCAGGGAGGGGTCGCCGTCGCCGAACTTCTGGCCGTTCTTCGCCTGTGCGCCCGGGTTGGTGGCGAGGGCGTAGAAGCGGCGGCCCGGGGCGTCGTTGACACGGATGTCCTTCTGCCCCCGGAGCGAGGACGCCTGAGCCGGCGTCAGGGCCGGGGCGCCCGCGACGAAGGAGACCTCGCCCTTGCGCAGCGCGGCCACGGCGGCGTCCTGGTCCTTGTAGTACTTGAAGACCAGCTCGTCGAACTTGGGGGCTCCGCGCCAGAAGTCCTTGTTGGCCTTGAGCCGGACGTAGCTGTCCGCCTTGTAGTCGGTGAGGACGAACGGCCCGTCGCCGACGACGGGGAACTTGTCGTCGTTGTTGAACTTCGAGAAGTCCGAGACGTTCTTCCAGATGTGCTCGGGCACGATCGGCACGTCGAGGGCGGTCATCGTAGCCTGCGGCTTCTTCAGTTCGATGACCAGCTTGGTGGGGCTCGGGGCCGTCACTCTGCGGAAGTTGGTGACGAAGTTGCCGTTCGCGGTGGCGGCCGCCTGGTCCGTCATCAGCTTGTCGAACGTCCATGCCGCGTCTTCGGCGGTCACCTTCTGCCCGTCCGACCACTTCGCGTCGGAGCGGATCGTGTACGTCCAGGTGAGCTTGTCGGCGGACGCGGCCCACTTGGTGGCCAGACCGGGAATCGGGTGCGCGTCCCCGGGGTCGTAGTCGGTGAGGTACTCGTACATCAGCCGCTGGAGGCTGGTGCTGAGCAGACGCACCGCAAGGAAGGGGCTCAGCGAGTCGACGCTCTGCGCGACCGCGACCGTGAGCACCTTGTCGCCCTGGGCGGCCTCGGCCTGTTGGGGCGCCGGGTCGAGCGGGGTCGCGAGGAGCGCCGAGACCGTCAGGGTGAGGGCGCCGGCGGCTGCCACGAGCCGGGGCGTACGGGGGCGTGGGCTTCTCTGGTGTGAACGACTTGCGCTGTGCTGGGCTTGTGGGCTCATGGATCGTGACCTCGCGTCATCGCTCGCACAGGGACGCTTGCTCGGACTTCAGGGCCGGATTCTCGCCTGGTGACGCCAGTGGGGTGATGAGTGTGTCTATCAGCGGCTGTCTGGGTGCGTCAACGGCGCGTGGATCCAGTGTGGCCTGCGGAAAAGGCGAGTTGACGCCTCATCGGATCATTATTGGTCTAGACCGGTAAAAGGGGCCTGGTGGGACGTTGGCGCCGCCTGATGCCGGATGCGGCCGCCGTGAAACGTGCGCGTCGTCGGGGCGAACGCCGGCGAAGGCGCCGCCAGCCGGATGGCGCCACTCCTCCGGGTGGGTTGTCCTGCGGATGGGTGCAGTGAATATGTGTTATGCGCCATTTCTGATGATATTGACCGGTAGCGCATCTCTCACGGATCACCCTTCACGGAGGAGGCACGCCATGCGTTCAGCCACGCACGCCCGATGGGCGGCCTGCGCGGCGGTGACGGCGCTCGCCGCCACGGCCTGCGGGGGCGGCGGCAGCGGCGGGGGTGGCGGCGACAGCGCCGTGCTCAGTTCCTCCTGGGGCGACCCGCAGAATCCCCTTGAGCCCGCCAACACCAACGAGGTCCAGGGCGGCAAGGTCCTCGACATGATCTTCCGGGGCCTGAAGAAGTACGACCCGAAGACCGGCAAGGCCCAGGACATGCTCGCCCAGAAGATCGACACGAGCGACTCGCAGAACTACACGATCACCGTCAAGGACGGCTGGACCTTCTCCAACGGCGAGAAGGTGACCGCCCACTCCTTCGTCGACGCCTGGAACTACGGGGCGAGCCTCAAGAACAACCAGAAGAACGCCTACTTCTTCGGATACATCGAGGGATACGACAAGGTCCACCCCGACAGCGGCAGCCAGAGCACCGAGGCGCTCTCCGGTCTGAAAGTCGTCGACGACCAGACCTTCACGGTGAAGCTGAACCAGAAGTTCTCCAGTTTCCCCGACACCCTCGGCTACGCGGCCTTCGCCCCGCTGCCCCGGTCCTTCTTCACCGACCACGCCGGCTGGCTGGAGCAGCCGGTCGGCGACGGGCCGTACCGCATCGAGTCGTACACCAAGGGCTCGCAGATGGCCCTGAAGAAGTGGGACGGCTATCCCGGTGCCGACAAGGCGCAGAACGGCGGCGTGACCCTCAAGGTCTACACGGACAGCGACACCGCCTACACCGACCTCATCGCCGGCAACCTCGACCTCGTCGACGACGTGCCCGCCTCGCAGCTGAAGAACGTCAAGAACGACCTCGGTGACCGATACATCAACACCCCGGCCGGCATCATCCAGACCCTCGCCTTCCCCTACTACGACAGCGCCTGGAACCAGAGCGGGTCGGACAAGGTCCGCACCGGGCTCTCCATGGCCATCAACCGGAAGCAGATCACCGACACCATCTTCCGGAACACCCGCACCCCGGCCACCGACTGGACCTCCCCGGTGCTCGGCACGGCGGGCGGCTTCAAGGAGGGGCTGTGCGGGAGCGCCTGCGACTACGACCCGGCCCAGGCCAAGAAGCTCATCCAGGAGGGCGGGGGACTGCCCGGCGGACAGCTCAAGATCACGTACAACGCCGACACCGGCTCGCACAGGATGTGGGTGGACGCCGTGTGCAACTCCATCAACAACGCGCTCGGCAACGACAAGGCGTGCGTCGGGAACCCGGTGGGCACCTTCGCCGACTTCCGCAACCAGATCGGCCAGCACAAGATGACCGGCCCGTTCCGCGCGGGCTGGCAGATGGACTACCCGCTCATCCAGAACTTCCTCCAGCCGCTCTACTACACCAACGCCTCCTCCAACGACGGCAAGTGGTCCAACCAGGACTTCGACAAGCTCGTCGACCAGGCCAACGCCGAGACCGACACCGCCAAGGCCGTCGGCACCTTCCAGAAGGCCGAGGAAGTCGTCCGCGACAACATGGCCGCCATTCCGCTCTGGTACCAGAACGGCAGCGCCGGCCACTCCGAGCGGCTCTCGAACGTGGCCCTCAATCCGTTCAGCGTCCCCGTGTACAACGAGATCAAGGTCAGCTGACGCGGCATGGGGCGCTATGTCCTCCGGCGGCTGCTCCAGATGATCCCGGTGTTCGTCGGGGCCACGCTGCTGATCTTCCTCATGGTCAACGTCATGGGCGACCCGATCGCCGGGCTGTGCGGAGAACGGGCCTGCGATCCGGCGACCGCCGCCCAGCTGAAGAAGGAGTTCGGACTCGACAAGCCGGTGTGGCAGCAATACCTCACCTACATGGGGAACGTCTTCACCGGGGACTTCGGTACGGCGTTCAACGGACAGCCGGTCACCGAGCTGATGTCCACCGCGTTCCCCGTCACCATCCGGCTGACGATCGTGGCCATCGTCCTCGAGGTCGTCATCGGCATCACCCTCGGCGTCCTCACCGGTCTGCGGCGCGGGCGGCCCGTCGACACCGGGGTGCTGCTGGCGACCCTGGTCGTCATCTCCGTACCGACGTTCGTCACCGGCCTGCTGCTCCAACTGCTGCTCGGCGTCGAGTGGGGCTGGATCAAGCCCTCCGTCTCCCCGGACGCCACCTTCGGCGAGCTGATCGTGCCGGGGCTGGTGCTCGCCTCCGTGTCGCTCGCCTATGTCACCCGGCTGACCCGTACCTCCATCGCCGAGAACAGACGGAGCGACTACGTCCGTACGGCCGTCGCCAAGGGGCTGCCCCGGCACCGGGTCATCACCCGGCACCTGCTGCGCAACTCCCTCATCCCCGTCGTCACCTTCATCGGCACCGACATCGGCGCCCTCATGGGCGGCGCCATCGTCACCGAGCGGATCTTCAACATCCACGGCGTCGGCTACCAGCTCTACCAGGGGATCCTGCGGCAGAACACCCAGACGGTCGTGGGCTTCGTGACGGTGCTGGTCCTGGTGTTCCTGGTGGCCAACCTGCTGGTGGACCTGCTCTACGCCGTACTCGACCCGAGGATCCGCTATGCCTGAGCAGCCGTTCGAGCAAGACCGGGCCATCGCGGGGACGGGCATGGGCGGGGCGATGGACCTGGCGGCGACCGAAGCGGAGACGCTGGAGCGGACACCCGGCGGACCGCTCGGCACCGGCCCGTCCGAGCTGTATCCATCAGCCGCCTCCGGCGGACGGGCCCGCTCGCTCTGGTCCGACGCCTGGCGGGACCTGCGCCGCAACCCGGTCTTCCTCGTCTCCGCCCTCGTCATCCTCTTCCTCGTCGTCATCTCCCTGTGGCCGTCCCTGATCGCCTCCGGCTCCCCCCTCAAGTGCGACCTGGCCAAGGCCCAGGAGGGCTCCCAGCCGGGCGCACCCTTCGGTTACGACGGACAGGGCTGCAACGTCTACACGCGGACCGTCTACGGGGCCCGTACCTCCGTCACGGTGGGTGTCTGCGCCACGCTCGGGGTCGCGCTGCTCGGGTCGGTGCTCGGCGGGCTCGCCGGGTTCTTCGGCGGGTTCTGGGACTCGGTGCTGTCCCGGATCACCGACGTCTTCTTCGCCATCCCGGTCGTCCTCGGCGGTCTCGTCCTTCTCTCCGTGGTGACCAGCAACACGGTCTGGCCGGTCATCGGGTTCATGGTGCTGCTCGGCTGGCCCCAGATCTCCCGGATCGCCCGCGGCTCGGTGATCACCGCCAAACAGAACGACTACGTCCAGGCCGCCCGCGCGCTCGGCGCCTCCAACTCCCGCATCCTGCTGCGGCACATCGCGCCCAACGCGGTGGCCCCCGTGATCGTCGTGGCGACCATCGCGCTCGGCACCTACATCGCGCTGGAGGCGACCCTGTCGTACCTCGGCGTCGGCCTGAAGCCGCCCAGCGTCTCCTGGGGCATCGACATCTCCGCCGCCTCGCCCTACATCCGCAACGCCCCGCACGCCCTGCTGTGGCCCTCCGGGGCCCTCGCGCTCACCGTCCTGGCCTTCATCATGCTCGGCGACGCGGTGCGCGACGCCCTCGACCCGAAGCTGAGGTGAGCGCCGCCGTGCTGCTCGAAGTGCGCGACCTGCACGTGGAGTTCCGCACCCGCGACGGGATCGCGAAGGCGGTCAACGGAGTCTCCTACGCCGTCGACGCCGGGGAGACGCTGGCCGTGCTCGGGGAGTCCGGATCCGGGAAGTCGGTCACGGCCCAGGCGGTGATGGGGATCCTGGACACGCCACCGGGGCGGATCGGCGGGGGCGAGATCCTCTTTCGGGGGCAGGATCTGCTGAAGCTCAAGGAAGAGGAGCGGCGGAAGATCCGGGGCGCCGAGATGGCCATGATCTTCCAGGACGCGCTGTCGGCGCTGAACCCGGTGCTGAGCGTGGGCGACCAGCTCGGCGAGATGTTCGTCGTGCACCGGGGGATGTCCAGGAAGGGCGCGCGGGCCAAGGCGGTCGAGCTGATGGACCGGGTGCGGATCCCGGGCGCCGCCCAGCGGGTGCGGGACTATCCGCACCAGTTCTCCGGGGGCATGCGCCAGCGCATCATGATCGCCATGGCGCTGGCCCTGGAACCCGCGCTCATCATCGCCGACGAGCCGACCACGGCGCTGGACGTCACCGTCCAGGCCCAGGTCATGGACCTGCTCGCGGAGTTGCAGCGCGAGTACCGCATGGGGCTGATCCTGATCACCCACGACCTGGGCGTGGTCGCGGACGTCGCCGACCGGATCGCCGTGATGTACGCGGGGCGGATCGTCGAGTCCGCGCCGGTGCACGACATCTACAAGGCACCGGCGCATCCGTACACACGCGGGCTCCTCGACTCCATCCCGCGCCTGGACCAGAAGGGGCAGGAGCTCTACGCCATCAAGGGCCTGCCGCCCAACCTCATGCAGATCCCTCCGGGGTGCGCCTTCAACCCGCGCTGCCCCATGGCCCAGGACGTGTGCCGCACCGACGAGCCACCGCTGTACGAGGTGGATCAACACCGGGGCAGTGCCTGTCACTTCTGGAGGGAGTGCCTCAATGGTTGACGCGGTGGTTGAGCCGATCCTGGAAGTGAGTGGACTGGTCAAGTACTACCCCTTGACGCAGGGCATCTTGATCAAGAAGCAGATCGGTGCCGTCAAGGCCGTCGACGGTGTCGACTTCGTGCTCGGCAAAGGAGAGACCCTCGGCATCGTCGGGGAGTCCGGCTGCGGCAAGTCGACCGTTGCCAAGATGCTCGTCAATCTCGAGCGGCCGACGGCGGGGTCGATCAAGTACAAGGGCGAGGACATCACCAGGTTGAGCGGGCGGGCGCTGAAGGCCGTCCGCCGCAACATCCAGATGGTCTTCCAGGACCCGTACACCTCCCTCAACCCCCGGATGACCGTGGGCGACATCATCGGCGAGCCGTACGAGATCCACCCCGAGGTGGCTCCCAAGGGCGACCGGCGGGGGCGGGTCCAGGAGCTGCTGGACGTCGTGGGTCTCAACCCCGAGTACATCAACCGCTATCCGCACCAGTTCTCCGGCGGACAGCGGCAGCGCATCGGCATCGCGAGGGGGCTGGCGCTGCGCCCCGAGGTGATCGTCGCGGACGAACCGGTGTCCGCGCTCGACGTCTCCGTGCAGGCCCAGGTGATCAACCTGCTCGACCGGCTCCAGAACGACTTCGACCTGTCGTACGTCTTCATCGCCCACGACCTGTCGATCGTGCGGCACATCTCGGACCGGGTCGGGGTGATGTACCTCGGGCGGATCGTGGAGATCGGCAAGGACGAGGAGATCTACGAGCACCCGACCCACCCCTACACCCAGGCCCTGCTCTCCGCGGTGCCGGTGCCGGATCCCGAGGCCCGGGAACACCGGGAGCGGATCATCCTGAGCGGGGACGTGCCGTCGCCGACGAACGTTCCGTCGGGGTGCCGGTTCCGCACGCGGTGCTGGAAGGCGCAGGAGCGCTGCGCGCTCGAGGTGCCGTTGCTCGCGGTGCCCGCCGTGTTCCGGGTCGCGTCGGGGCCGGCGGCCCATGACTCGGCCTGCCATTTCGCGGAGGAGAAGCAGGTGGTGCCGCCGGAGGGGCCGGCCGGGGGAACGCCGGACGATCTTGCCGACGGGGGTGCGTAGCGGGACGAACCGGGGTCAATCTCGTTAACACACAGGCAACTTCGGCGACCCGGTCCCGATATACGGACGCGGCACGCTTAACAGCGTACGGCCGTGCGGGTGCCGTAAACGGGCCGGGACGCGCCATGTCGTCCCGGCCCGTTGCCGTACGCTCCGCGGGGTGCGGCCGAAGTGAACCTGCGGGCCGGTGGGGGCCGAGCGCGCAGTTCCCCGCGCCCCTAAAGGGGCGCCATGCCCAACGTCCGCTTCAGGAAGTCCAGCTGGAGCAGCAGGAGGTTCTCCGCCACCTGTTCCTGTGGGGTCATGTGGGTCACGCCCGACAGTGGCAGGACCTCGTGCGGGCGGCCCGCGGCCAGCAGGGCGCTGGACAGGCGCAGTGAGTGGGCCACCACCACGTTGTCGTCCGCCAGGCCGTGGATGATCATCGTCGGGCGGTGCGGTTCGGCCGCGTCGACCAGGCCCGCGTCGTCGATCACCGAGTTGCGGCGATACACCTCCGGCTGCTCGCCCGGGTCGCCGAGGTAGCGCTCCTGGTAGTGGGTGTCGTACAGGCGCAGGTCGGTCACCGGGGCGCCCACCACCGCCGCGTGGAAGACGTCCGGACGGCGCAGGGCGGCGAGCGCGGCGAGGTAGCCGCCGAAGGACCAGCCGCGGACGGCCACCTTGGTCAGGTCGAGCGGGAAGTCCGCGGCGAGCGCCTGGAGCGCGTCGACCTGGTCCTGCAGGACGATCGCCGCGATGTCGTCCTTGATGGACTTCTCCCAGGCCGGGGAGCGGCCGGGGGTGCCCCGCCCGTCCGCGACGATCACCGCGAAACCCTGGTCGGCGAACCACTGGGAGGTGAGGTGGGCGTTGTGCGCGGCGACCACGCGCTGGCCGTGCGGACCCCCGTAGGGGTCGAGCAGAACCGGAAGGGGAGTGTCCCCGTGGTAGTCCCGTGGCATAAGCACGGCGCACGGAATTCGGCGTGCGCCCCCCTCGGTGAGTGTCACGCGCGGGGACAAACCAGGATCTTCGGCGTACGACGTGACAGTTGCCAGATGCTTTCCGTCACGCAGCACCTGGACGTGGGCGCCCGGCCGGTCCAGCGTGGCGGACACCAATACGGTCACGCCCCCGGCGCGCGTGGCCGTGTGCACGCCGGGCTCCTGCGACACGCGCTCCACGCCGAGTTCGTTGACGCGGTAGACGTGTACCTCGCCGATTTCGGGGGACTCGGCCTCCTCGCCGGCGGACGCGGAAACCAGCACGTCATCGGCGGTCACGTCGAGAACCGCACGGATGTGCAACTGGGCACCCGTGAGTGGCCGTTCGCCCACCGCGAGCACCCGGGCGCCGCCCTCGTCGGCGATCCGTACCAGCTGTCCGGAGGGGCTCCAGCAGGGCACTCCACCGAACAGTTCAAGCCATGTTGGATCTTCGTCGGCGTGCACCATCCGGGTCGCCCCCGACCCCGGGTCCACCGCGAGGAACAGCTGGCTGCGCTGGTCGCGCGCCTGTACGAGCAGCAGCGGTGCACCCGCCTCTGACCAGTGCACACGCGCCAGGTAGGGGTAGCGTGCCCGGTCCCAGGAGACCTCCACGCGCCCCCCTTCGAGGTCGTAGGCGAACAGCCGTACGTCCGCGTTCTCGGTGCCCGCCGCCGGGTAGGCGACATGATGTGGCTCACGCCCGGGGTGGGCGGGGTCGGCGATCCACCACCGCTGTACCGGCGTGTCGTCCACCCGGGCCACCAGCAGCAGGTCGGACCGCGGCGACCACCAGAAGCCGCGCGAACGCCCCATCTCCTCGGCCGCGATGAACTCGGCCAGTCCATAGGTGACCTGTTCCGACTCGGGCTCCGCCAGCGGCCGGTCGTCCGCGCCGTCGGCGCCCACGACCCGCAGGGCACCCTCCGTGACGTACGCGACCTGGCGGCCGTCGGGGGACGGGCGCGGGTCGATCACCGGTCCGGGGACCGTGAGTTCGCGTGTCGTGCCGGCCCTGAGCTCCGCCGTGAAAAGCCGCCCTGACAAGGCGAAAGACGCCAGCTCCAGGGTCGCGTCGGTGGCGTACCCGACGATGCCGGCACCGCCCTCACGGCTGCGTTCGCGACGGGCCCGCTCCTGTGCCGAGAGGTGTTCGTCGGCGCCGCCGAGCAGGGTGCGTGGGTCGGCCGCGAGGCGCTCCTCGCCGCTCGGCACATCGAGAATCCACAGGGAATTGGCCCGGTCCGTACCGGAACCGGAGCGCAGAAACGCCACGCGGGAGCCGTCGGGGGCCACGGTGAACGCGCGCGGCGCGCCGAGCGTGAAACGCTGGGTGCGGGCGTGCCGGCGGGGGAATGAGACAGCCTCGGTCTTCATGCCCCGACCATATTGGCCATGCGCCCCCTTGTGCGGCCGTGCGCCGAGCGATGCGCGAGCACGCATAGTTATGATCACTACCGCTGAGTGGGTATGAACCTGCTGGCTTGCGCATGGATTTGCTGTACCGATCTACAACCCCCATACCCGAACCCCCCGCGTCCCTGGGATCTTTGGAGGTGAGCCGCCGTGGCACTCTCGATTTCGGCGGTGGTGCTGCTGGCGATCATCGTCTTCTTGCTGATCAAGAAGTCGGGTCTGAAGGGCGGGCATGCGGTCGTCTGCGTGCTGCTCGGTTTCTATCTCGCCTCCTCGACCATCGCGCCGACGATCAGCGATCTGACGACCAACGTCGCCAGCATGATCGGCAGCATCAAGTTCTGACCCGGACCACCTTCCGACCCGGTCGGCCTCGTCGACCGGGTCTGCGCGGCGCTGTCGGTGGCGTTTCGTAGGGTGGGCACATGACGGAACCGCCCGCCCGGCCGCTGCCCGCCCAGCGCCTGCTGCTCGTGCACGCGCACCCGGACGACGAGTCGATCAACAACGGCGCCACCATGGCCCGCTACGCGGACCAGGGCGTCCATGTGACGCTGGTCACCTGCACCCTCGGTGAGGGCGGTGAGGTCATCCCGCCCGAGCTGCGGCATCTGACCGGTCCCGCACTGGGCGAGTACCGCCGGGGTGAGTTGGCCGCCGCCATGGGCGCACTGGGCGTCGGCGACTTCCGGTTGCTCGGCGGCCCCGGCCGCTACCGGGACTCCGGCATGATGGGCACCGCCGACAACGACGACCCGCACTGCTTCTGGCGGGCCGACATCGACGAGGCCGCCGGGTACCTGGTCGAGGTGATCCTTGAGATCCGCCCCCAGGTCCTGGTCACCTACGACGACAACGGCGGGTACGGCCACCCGGACCACATCCAGGCCCACCGTGTCGCGGTGCGGGCCGTGGAGCTGGCCGCCGAGGCCGGCCACCGCGTCGCCAAGGTCTACTGGAACCGCGTCCCGCGCACGGTCGCCGAGGACGCCTTCGCCCGGCTCCGGGACGATCTGCCGGGGCTGCCGTTCGCCAAGGCCGCCGCCGTCGACGACGTACCGGGCGTGGTCGACGACCGCCGGATCACCACCGAGATCGACGGCACCACGTACGCCACCGCGAAGACCGCAGCGATGGCCGCGCATGCCACCCAGGTCGAGGTGGCGCCGCACGGCACCCCCTGCTTCGCGCTGAGCAATGAGCTGGCCCAGCCCGTATTCGTCACCGAGTACTACGAGTTGGTGGTCGGCGAGCCGGGCGCGGCGCGCGAGACCGATCTCTTCGCCGGTATCGGGGAGGCACCATGAGTTCCGCCGGACGCGGCTCGATGCTCGCGCAACCGTTGCAACGGCCCCCCGCCGGGCGGATCGCCGCCCTGTTCGGGCTGATCGTGCTCGGCGCCCTGGTCGGCCTCGCCGGGGCCCTCGTCCAGGCCGCCTGGTTCCCCGGTGGGCTGCTGCTCGCCCTGGCCGGCGCCGCCGGTCTCTTCCTCGGCGGGTCGCGGGCGCTGGGCAGCCGCTCCGGGGCCGTGGCACCGGCGTTCGGCTGGGTCGTCGCCGTCATCCTGCTCACCGCCAGCAGACCCGAGGGCGACTTCCTGTTCGGTGCGGGAGGCGGTTCCTATCTCTTCCTGCTCGGCGGCATGGCGCTGGCTGTGATCTGCGCCACTATGGGTTTGGGGCGGCAACCTGACACGGACGGCGCCCGACTTGGCAAGTGACGTACCAGTTCGCCGTGCGGCGCGCGTGACAGTCCGGTGTGGGTTTCCCCAGCGGTCATGGGATAAGCGCCAGAAGTGGCCAGTATGGTGGTGCGCGCCGCCGAGCCGCCCGAGCAAGGTCGTACGGGCGGCGGAGCCAACCGGGAGAACCTGCCTTGAGTCGTGAAACTGACACTCCTTCCTCCGGGCCCGACGGGCGCGGGGGAGCCGCATACCCCTCGGGCACACCGCCGTACGGGACCCCCATGGCTTCCGACGACGGCAAGGGCGCGGGCCGTTCGGCCGCGCAGCCGGAGGAACGCAAGACCGAGACCACGCTGACGACCCGGATCCGGATCAACATCCCCGGATCCCGGCCGATTCCGCCGGTGGTCGTCCGTACCCCTGTCACGGACGCCGAGAGCGGCGCCGGCGAGGAGACGGGCACGCACGCGCAGCCGACGGGCGCCACGATGTCCAGCGGGCCCACCGGGTCCACCGGCACCGTCGAGCCGCCCGCCGAGACCGCGCCCGGGCCCGCCACCGGGGACAAGCCCAGCGACTGGTTCGCGCCGCGCAAGTCCGGCCCTGCCAAGGGCGGTCAGCGCGGCGGCGCGACCAACGGCGTCGGCACGCCCGGCGGTTCGCCCGCCCCGGCGCCGAACGGCCCGGCCGCACAGGGCACCCCCGGTGCCGCGCAGGGCGCCCCCGGTGCCGCGCGTCCGAACGGCGGCCGCCCCGGCGGTGTCGTCGGCTCCATGAGCGTGCCCGGCACGTCCCGGAGCGGCTCGACCAACGGCGCGGGGCTGCCCACGGGCGCGACCGGCGGCCCGGTGGCTCCCGGGCACGGCGGCGGCACCGGCTCCTTCGACGTGACCGAGGCGCTCGCCGCGGGCCCGCTCGGCGGCCCCCGGGGCGGCGCCAAGGGCCCCGGCGAGCCCCGCCGCGACGAACTGCCGTACTTCACTGGGAACGGCGGCCAGAACGGCGCCCAGCCCGGCCCCGGTGCGCCCGGCGGCGGCCCGGCCGGTCCGGGCGGCCCCAGCGGCTTCAACGGCCCCGGCCTCCCCGGCGGCCCCGGCGGCCCGCAGGGCCCGGCGGGCCCCACCGGCGGCCCGGTCACCGGCGACGGTCCGTTCATCCCGCCGGTCAACGGCAGTGAGTCCTTCGCGGGTCCGGGCGGCGCGCCCTTCAACGGTGGCGAGCCCTTCGGCGCGCCGGGCGGCCCGGCCGGCCCCGGTGCCCGCCCGGGCGGCCCCGCCGGCCGTCACGCCCAGGCCGGACCCGGCACGCGCACCGCCCCCGCCGGTCCCGGCCTCGGACCCGGCGGCGGCCTGAGCGACGACACCGCGATCCTCACCCCGCAAAAGCCCGCCCCCGAACCGGGCACGCCCGGCTACGGATCCCCGGCGGACAACGTCTCCGGACACACCGTCACCAGCGGCATCCCGGTCGTACCGCCGGGCGCGAACTCCCCGTTCGCGCCGGGCACGCCCGCCGACGGCCCGCTGCCGCACACGCCCCCGAAGCTGCCCGAACCGGTCTCGCCGCCCCCGGCCGAGTCCAAGGGCAAGGCCAAGGCGAAGAAGAAGCGCGGCAAGCTGCCGCTCCTCGTCGGTGTCGTGGTGGTCGCCGGCCTCGGTGTCTATGGCGCCGGGCTCCTGATGAACCACTCCGACGTGCCCAAGGGCACCACGGTGCTTGGCGTCGACATCGGCGGCGGCACCCGCGACGACGCCGTCAAGAAGCTCGACGACGCGTTCGGCACGCGGGTGAACAAGCCGTTGAAGCTGTCGGTCGACGGCAAGGCCGTCTCGCTGCCGCCGGACCAGGCGGGCCTCCAGTTCGACATGCAGAACACCGTCGAGGCGGCCGCCAAGAGCGACTACAACCCGGTCTCCGTGATCGGCTCCCTGTTCGGCCAGAAGCGGGTCGTCGACCCCGCCATGCCGGTCGACGAGGAGAAGCTCCAGGCCGCCCTCAAGGGCCTCGGCGGCAGCTCCGGCTCGGTCACCGAGGGCACGATCAAGTTCACCTCCGGCAAGGCCGTCGCGGTCTACGGCAAGGCGGGCAAGGGCATCGACGCGGCCGCCTCCACGAACGCGGTCAAGCAGGCGTACGAGTCGACGGTGGAGACGGGCACGGCTTCAGCGGTCGCCGTACCGACGACCACCGTGCAGCCGACGGTCTCGAACGCCGAGGTCGACCGCGAGATGAAGGCGTTCGCGGAGCCGGCGATGTCGGGCCTGGTCACGGTCAAGACGGACACCGGCGTCCCGCTGCCGATGAGCCCGCAGAACTCCCTGTGGAAGTTCCTCCGGGTCAAGGCCGTCAACGGCAAGCTCGTCGACAGCCCCGACCTGAACGCGCTCAAGGAGCTCTACGGCAGCACCTTCGACGGCGTCAAGATCACCCGCGCCAGCGGCGAGAAGACGGCCGTCACCCCGCAGGACGTCTACGTCGCCATGCGCCAGGCGTTGCTGAGCAAGACGAACCGGGTGGGTGTCATCAAGACGAACCCGAGCTAGTCGAACAACAACGAGAGAGGGCACCCGGTGATCACCGGGTGCCCTCTCTCGTTGTGTGTCATGGTCGAGGGCTGGTGCAAACTGCCACTTAATTAACGAGAGTTGAGCTTACGGACGGCGATGCGGTGACCCGGCTCGCTGCAAGATCCATCTCGTCGGCATTCGACTTGGACAGGAATCTGCATGCACATGATCCGTCGCACCCATGGTCTTCCTTTCCAGCATGCTCATGCTCGCCGGAGCCGGTCTGTTCCTCGCGTCGCCGGCGCAGGCCGCCACCTCGTGCTCCGGCACCATCACCCACGACGCGACCGTCTCCCGTAGCGGGAGCGTCATAGGTGAGCTGGTCATCTACTACAACAGCAGCAACGGCGGCACCAACAGCGCCTGCTTCTACCATCGTGGAGTGTCCTACGGCGTTGCCGCTCCCACCGACGTCCAGATCCTTCGCTGCTCGCAGACGTCGGGCACGGGGAAGGTCTGCACCCCGACCCAAAACTCCCCTGTGGACAGCGGTTCCTACTCGTACCAGGCGGGTCCTGTCGGCGTGACCGGCACGGCGAACTACTGTGTCGCGGCTGTCGGCGGAATCTGGTGGGGCGGTACGGAGTCCTCCATCGAGAGCGGCACGCGAGGATGCTGATCAGCGTGTCCTGAGGAACGCAGCCAACGGGGGCGCCCGGTACTCACCGGGCGCCCCCTCTCGTCATGTCACGTGCTGCTCATGACATCTGTCATACGGCACTCCGGACGGTCGGCACTGCCCCCGGCCAGGGGTTCGCCGCGAGCATGGACGGCATGACAACGACAGCGGCGACGACCGCCACCGGTGCCCCGGTGGTGGTCGGGTTCGACCAGGTGAGCAAGACCTACGGGAAGGTGCGGGCCGTCGACGGGCTCTCGCTGCGGCTGCACCCGGGGGAGACCGTGGCCCTGCTCGGGCCCAACGGCGCGGGCAAGTCGACCACGCTCGATCTGCTGCTCGGCCTCAAGCACGCCGACACCGGCTCGGTGAGCGTCTTCGGCATGACCCCGCGCGAGGCCATCGTCGCCGGCCGGGTGGGCGCGATGCTGCAGAGCGGCGGCCTGATGGACGAGGTCACCGTGCGCGAGCTGGTCAAGCTCGCCTGCGATCTGCACCCGAAGCCCTACAAGGTCAGCGACGTCCTCGCCCGCGCGGGCATCTCGGGGATCGCCGACCGCAAGGTCAACAAACTCTCCGGCGGCCAGTCCCAGCGCGTCCGCTTCGCGCTCGCGACCGCCGGTGACAGCGACCTGATCGTCCTGGACGAGCCGACCACCGGCATGGACGTCTCCGCCCGCCAGGCCTTCTGGGCCACCATGCGGGAACAGGCCGACCAGGGGCGTACGGTCCTGTTCGCCACGCACTACCTCGAAGAGGCCGACGCCATCGCCGACCGGGTGCTGGTGCTGCACCGCGGGCGGCTGCTCGCCGACGGAACGGCAGCCGAGATCAAGGCGAAGGCGGGAGCGCGCCGGATCTCGTTCGACCTGGAGGGCGAGATCGACGAGGCGTCGCTGCGGGCGCTGCCGTTCCTCACCGCCCTCACTGTGTCAAGGAGCGGCTCCGCCGCGGGCAGTGGCCAGACGGTCCGCATCCAGTCGTCCGACGCCGACGCCACCGTCCACGCCCTCTACGGCCTGGGCGTCTACCCCCGCAACCTCGAAGTCGCCGGGCTCGGCCTGGAGCAGGCGTTCGTCGCCATCACGGAGGCCGAAGAGGCCAAGGAGGCCACGCAGCCATGAACGCCCTGATCAAGCTGGAGCTCGCCCGGGCCCTGCGCAACCGCAAGTTCCTGTTCTTCTCGGTGATCTACCCGTCGATCATCTTCCTGCTGGTCGCCGGCCAGGGCGACACCACCCAGACCGTCGACGACTCGGGGCTCTCCCTCGCGGCCTACGTCATGGTCTCCATGGCCTCCTTCGGTGCCCTGACCGCCGTCCTGATGGGCAACAGCGAGCGCATCGCCAGGGAGCGCGAGAGCGGCTGGGTACGGCAGCTGCGGCTGACCACCCTGCCCGGGCGCGGTTACGTCCTCGCCAAGACCGCCAGCGCCGCCGTGGTGAGCCTGCCGTCCATCGTGGTCGTCTTCCTGATCGCCGCGGCTGTGAAGCACGTGCGCCTCGACGCCTGGCAGTGGTTCGCCCTCACCGGCGCGATCTGGGCCGGCAGCCTGGTCTTCGCCGCGCTCGGCGTCGCCATCGGGTATCTGGCGAGTGGCGACGCGGTCCGCCCGATCACGATGATCACCTACTTCGGCCTGTCGATCCTCGGCGGCCTGTGGTGGCCGTCCTCCTCCTTCCCGACCTGGCTCCAGGACATCGCGAAGTGGCTGCCCACGCACGCGTACGCTGCACTGGGGCGGGCCATCGAGCAGAGCCAGGCCCCGAAGGCCCAGGACATCGCCATCCTCGTCGTCTTCTTCGCCCTCTTCGCCGGCGGCGCGGCCTGGCTGTACCGGAAGGACACGCTGAAGGCGTGAGCACGATGACGGAAGACCTTCGGTCCGAGGACGAAGCCCGGGCGGACCGGCTGGTGCGCATCGGCCAGCCGCCCCGCAGCCGGCGCGAGGCGATGCGCAAGATGGTGTGGGTCCTGCCTTGGCTGGTTTTCCTCGCCTCCCCGGCGGACGACCTGGCCTCCGGCCACCACACCACCGGGGTCGCGGTGGCCGGCTGGGTGGGCCTGACGGCCTTCGTCGGGATCTACCTGTCCATCGTCTTCCGCTCCATGGGCCGGCCCTTCCGCGGCTGGATCGTCACCACCGCGATCGCCGTGGAGGGGACGCTCGCGGTCGTGCTGGCCTTCAGCCTCGGCGGCTCCTGGTTCGGTCTGTTCGTGTACGTCTCCGTGATGTGCGGAGTGACCTTCCCGCTGCGGGTGGCCTACTGGACGATCCCGCTGACCACCGCGGCCATGATGCTGGCGGGCTGGTACGTCCACGACATGGACGAGGCCTGGGGCCTGTTCCTGGTGGTGTCGCTGGTCGGCTTCTCCATGACAGGTGTACGGCAACTCGTCGCCACCACCATCGAGTTGCGCAAGGCCCGCGCCACCGTCGCCCAACTGGCCGCCAACGAGGAGCGGTTGCGTCTCGCCCGGGACCTGCACGACCTGCTCGGCCACTCGCTCTCCCTCATCACGCTGAAGAGCGAGCTGGCCGGCCGGATGCTCCCCGACCACCCCGACAAGGCGGCCCAGCAGGTCTCCGACATCGAACAGGTCAGCCGGCAGGCCCTGGTGGACGTCCGCGAGGCGGTCACCGGCTACCGGCGGCCCCGGCTCGCCGACGAACTGGCCGGCGCCCAGGTCGCCCTGACCGCCGCCGCGGTCACCGCCGAGGTCCCGGCCGACCCCGACCTCGCCGGAGTGCCCGAGGACGGCGAGGCGGCGCTCGCGTGGGCGCTCCGGGAGGCGATCACCAACGTCGTCCGGCACAGTGGCGCGAGCGCCTGCACGGTCGAACTGCTGCGCCGCCAGACCCTCGACGGACCGGTCCTCGAACTCGCCGTCGAGGACAACGGCTCGGGCGGCTCCGGCAAGGGCCCCGGCAACGGCCTCACCGGTCTCACCGAGCGGCTGGAGAAAGCCGGCGGCACGCTGGAGGCGGGGCGCCTGAAGCGCGGGTTCCGGCTGGTCGCCCGGGTCCCGCTCGGCGTCGGCAGGCCCGTAGGATCCGGGGCATGAGCAGCACGATCAAGGTCCTTCTCGCCGAGGACCAGTCGATGGTCCGGGAGGCGCTGGCCGCGCTGCTGGGCCTGGAGGACGACATCGAGGTCGTGGCCCAGGTGGCGCGCGGCGACGAGGTGCTGGCGGCGGCGCGGGCGCACGGCATCGACGTGGCCCTGCTCGACATCGAGATGCCGGGCTGCACCGGCATCGAGGCGGCGGCGCAGCTGCACCAGGCGCTGCCCGCCGTGAAGCTGGTCGTCCTCACCACCTTCGGGCGGCCCGGCTATCTGCGCAGCGCGATGGAGGCGGGCGCCGACGCGTTCCTGGTCAAGGACGCCCCCGCCGCCCAACTCGCCGAGGCCGTCCGCAAGGTCCTGGCCGGCGAGCGCGTCATCGACCCCACCCTGGCCGCGGCGGCCCTGGCGGAGGGCGCCAACCCCCTGACCGACCGCGAGCGGGAGGTCCTGCGCGCGGCGGCCGACGGCTCCACGAACGCGGAGCTGGCGGCGGCGCTGCACCTTTCGCAGGGGACGGTACGGAACTACCTCTCGACGGCCATCCAGAAGCTGGCGGTACGGAACCGGGCAGAAGCGGTCCGCATCGCGAGGGAGAAGGGCTGGCTGTAGCCGGCGTCGGGAAGGGAATGCGGCGGCGGGCACGAAGGACTGGGCGACGGCAGTCTTCCGGCGTCGGGCGGGGTGGCCGACCCAGGGGCGCGGGGAACTGCGCGACAAGCCACGACGTACCCGCAGCCGCGCACGCCGCACCACCACCCCTACGGCGAAGCGGCGGCGGCCCTCACTCCCGTCAGTTGAGACGGGCCCGGGCCGCCCGGGCCTCGCCCCGCACCTTCTCCGCCGCCCCCTCGTCGACCACGTCGATCAACTCCGCGTACTCGTCCAACTCCTCGGCGCCGTCGACGAAGTCACCCCGCTCCACCAGCAGCCGCGCCCGGTCGTACCGCAGCCGGGCCGGGTGCGCGGGCATCTGCAGCGACAGATCCACGGCCCACAGGCCCACGTCCGACCGCTCCGGCCGGGCCGCCGCCCAGGCCCGTACGTTGTTGAGGATCCGCCGTACGACGTCCAGCGGCTCGGCCGGCTCCAGCATCGCCGGCTCCAGCGGCACCCCCGCCGCCCCCACCACCAGCGTCTGCGCGTCCGCCCCGCTCAGCACCCGCCCCCCGTCGAACGGATCGGCCAGCACCTGTTCCTCCGCCGGCCCGAACCCCACCACGAAGTGCCCCGGCAGCGCGACCCCGTACACCGGCGCACCCGCCCGCCGGGTCACCTCCAGCCACACCACGGACAGCAGGATCGGCAGCCCGCGCCGCCGGCGCAGCACCTCGTGCAGCAGGGAGGACCCCAGCCGGCGGTAGTCCGCGGCGGTGCCGTGGAAGCCCAACCGTTCGCCCAGCATCCGGTGCGCCGCCGTGGCCCAGGCGAGCGGCCCGCCCGGCCGGTACGGCAGCTGCCCGGCCAGCCGGTCCAGCTCCATCTGCGCCGCGTCGATCCCGGCCTCGTCGAGCGAGCCGTCGGCCGCCGCGCCCAGCAGCAGACACAGCGTCGCCAGATCGGGCCGCTCGGACCGCGCCTCCTCGGCGAACCGCTCCTTCACCTCGGCGGCCCGCTCCGGCGACGGCGGACGCAGCTGCGGACGTGGCTCTGGATCGGGATCTGGATACGGGGGATGCATAGCTGTTTGGTGCCCTTCCGGAACGATCCGTACCGCGGCGGCCTCAGCCGTCCGCCTCCGGCGCCCTGTAGTGGTGGTAGGCGTGGTGCGCCCCGAACCCCAGCCCGGTGTACATCGCCCGCGCCACCGTGTTCTCCGCCTCCACCTGGAGCCAGGCCGCCGACGCGCCCTCCTCCAGCGCCCGCCGGGCGAGCGCGGCCATGACCTCGCCGGCCAGTCCCCGGCGCCGTAGCGCCGGGTCCACCTCGACGGCGGCGAACCCGGCCCACCGGCCGTCCACCACCAGCCGCCCGATGGCCGCCGGGGCACCCTCGCCGGGAACGGTCGCGAACCACACCGACGGCCCGCCGCCCAGCACCCGCAGCGCCACCTCGCTCACCCCCTTGCGCTGGTAGCGCGCCAGCCAGGCCTCGTCGGCCGACCGGGAGAGCACCACACCGGCCCCCTCCGCCCGGTCCGCCACCGGCGCCAGCGCGCCGGTCCACAGCTCGGCGCTCACCTCACGCACCCAGCCCCGCCGCTCCAGCTCCGCGCAGAGCAGCTCCTGCGTGCCCTCGGCGCCGGTCGCGGTCTGCACGTACGCGGGCAGCCCGCGCTCGCCGTACCAGCGCCGTACGGCATCCAGGGCCGCGTCGAGCGGCAGCCCCGGATCGCCGAGCGGCAGGACGCTGTTGGCCCGCCGGGTGAACCCGGCCGCGGCCCGCAACTCCCACTCGCCCAGCGGCTCGCTCTCCACCGGCCGCCAGCCGCGCGAGGCGACACGCGCGAGTTCCCGATATGTCGCCGCCGGTCCCCGGCGGCGCGCCGGAGCCCTCGGCACGATCTTGGCCGCCGCCAGCGCGGACTCCGGTATCCGGACGATCTCCCCGTCCCGCCGGGTGATCGTCAGCATGCCGTCGTCGTCCCATGATGTGAGAACACCCACCGTGTCGGTGAACTTCTCCCCGGTGACGTCATTTCCGGTCAAACGGCGCACGGAGACCCGTTTGCCCACGTCAGCAGCGGTGATACGGACCTCGAAGCGCCCTGCGGCCGAGATTTCCACTGGTCAGTTCACCCCTCCTGTTCGGATCACGCCCGAGAACGGAGATACTAGAGGTGGGCATCGACGACGCCGCGCTCCCGCGCGCCAGGCGGCGGAGCCTACGGAGGCCCGCCGGCGCCCAATCGAGGAGGAACGACAGCGTGACCTACGTCATCGCGCAGCCTTGTGTCGACGTGAAGGACAAGGCGTGCATCGAGGAGTGCCCGGTCGACTGCATCTACGAGGGCCAGCGGTCCTTGTACATCCACCCGGACGAATGCGTTGACTGTGGTGCCTGTGAGCCGGTCTGCCCGGTCGAGGCGATCTTCTACGAGGACGACACTCCGGAGGAGTGGAAGGACTACTACAAGGCCAACGTCGAGTTCTTCGACGAGCTCGGCTCTCCCGGCGGCGCCAGCAAGCTGGGCCTGATCGAGCGCGACCACCCCTTCGTCGCCGCGCTGCCCCCGCAGGCCGAGTAACCCACACCGGCGGCCCGCCGCATCACCGTGCCGCCTCGGTCCCGTACGGCCTGATCGCACCCGATCGGCGTCTGCGGGGCCGAGGCGTTTGCCGTGCCGGTCGTGCCGGTACCGCCGGTCGTACCGGTCGTACCGGTCGTACCGAAGAAAGTGAGCCAGTGACCGTGTCCGCAGTCTCCGACCGTCTGCCCACCTTCCCCTGGGACAAGCTGGAGCCGTACAAAAAGACGGCAGCGGCGCACCCGGACGGCATCGTCGACCTCTCGGTCGGCACCCCGGTGGACCCGGTCCCCGACCTGATCCAGAAGGCCCTGATCGACGCGGCCGACTCGCCCGGCTACCCCACGGTCTGGGGCACCCCGGCGCTGCGCGACGCGATCACCGGCTGGGTCGAGCGCCGCCTGGGCGCCCGCGACGTCACCCACCGCCACGTCCTGCCGATCGTCGGCTCCAAGGAACTCGTCGCCTGGCTCCCCACCCAGCTGGGCCTCGGCCCCGGCGACAAGGTCGCCCACCCGCGCCTCGCGTACCCCACCTACGAGGTCGGCGCCCGGCTGGCCCGCGCGGAGTACGAGGTCTACGACGACCCGCGCGACCTGGACCCGACGAACCTGAAGCTCCTCTGGCTGAACTCCCCGTCCAACCCGACCGGCAAGGTCCTCTCCCAGCGGGAGCTGACGGAGATCCTCGCCTGGGCCCGCGCCCACGGCGTCCTGGTCTTCTCCGACGAGTGCTACCTCGAACTGGGCTGGGAGGCCGACCCGGTCTCGGTCCTGCACCCGGACGTGAACGGCGGCTCGTACGACGGCATCGTGGCCGTGCACTCCCTCTCCAAGCGGTCCAACCTGGCGGGCTACCGCGCGGCCTTCCTGGCCGGCGACCCGGCGGTGCTCGGCCCGCTCCTGGAGATCCGCAAACACGGCGGCATGATGACGTCGGCGCCGACGCAGGCGGCGGTCGTGGCGGCCCTCTCCGACGACACCCACGTCCAGGAACAGCGCGAGCGCTACGCGTCCCGCCGCGGCCTGCTCCGCGAGGCGCTGGTGGCCCACGGCTTCCGCATCGAACACAGCGAGGCGAGCCTCTACCTGTGGGCGACGCGGGACGAGTCCTGCTGGCAGACGGTGTCCCACCTGGCCGACCGCGGCATCCTGGTGGCACCGGGCGACTTCTACGGCGAGGCGGGCGAGAACTTCGTACGCGTGGCCCTGACGGCGACGGACGAGCGCGTACGGGCGGCCGTGGAGCGGCTCGCCTAGCGCAGACCTGTGTCGGAGCGCCCCGTCAGGGGCGCGGGGCTCTGTGCCCATGTGCGGCTCTGCCGCGCGGGCGCGCCCCCCGGCCCGCACACACGACACACAACGAAAAGGGACCCAGGGCGGCAAACCCCGGGTCCCTTCTCAAACCACCGGCGCCGCGGCGTCAGCCGCCCAGCGGCAGGCCCTTGACCGGCAGCCCACCCTTGGCGAGCCCGTCCGTCGGCAGCCCACCCTTCGTCGCCGTGGCCGCCGTCTCACCCAGCAGCCCACCGGCGGAGCCGGCCGCGTCGCCCGCGGCGTGCTGCACCACCGGCGCCGCCACCTTGACGGCCTTGCCGCCGGTCTTGCCCGCGGCCGGCAGGGCCGACTCGACCGCCTTGCCACCGGTGTGGCCGACGGCCCCGGTGACGTTCTGCGCCGCGGCGTCGGCGGTGTTGCCGACGCTGGCTCCGTCCAGGGCGGTCATACCACCCAGGTTCGGGGTGGCCGGCAGACTCGGGGCCGCGCTGGCGGAGCCGGCCGCACCGACCCCGGCAGCCGCTCCCGCTGCGACGAGCAGCGCGGCACGGGCGATCCGGCGGGTCAGAGGGAGGGACATGATGCTCCATTCGACGGGAGGGAACGTGATCGCCGTGACTACCGCTCGAAGCCCGCGAAGGTTGCGGAGGCCAAAGGTAAAGAGTTGATAACGCATCGCATTATCGGGTGTGGATAAAAATGGGCAAAGAGTGCCTGGGTCGAGACCTCACCGAGATCAGCAGAATCCTTACGGCCTCGTGTTCCCAAGGGATTTCGCGCATGCGCGAGTGACCGTGCGAAAACCTGCGCACACCCTGCGCGCGATCCGCCCGGGCCGACCCGCAGGAGTGAAGGGCCGAACTACTGCCCGGTCACGATCCGCACCGACCCCGCGGACTTCTCCGACCCGCCCGCGCCCTGCGAACCGGCCGCCGCCTGCCACTGGCTCTCCGTGCTTCCGGCGGACCACTCCTGGCCGGCGTACGACACCCGCTGGATGTGCAGCGCCGAGGAGTTGGCGACCGCCCAGTGCGCCAGCTGCCAGCCGCGCTCGCGCTCGGTGCGCCCGGACTTGTCGGTCTTCCCGCCCTGCGGCACCGGCACGGTCACGGTCCGCCCGTGCGCCGTGGCGGTCACGCTCGGCGTCGGTGTCGGCGAACTCCCGGACGAGCCGTTCACCTCCGCGCCGGCCTCCTCGACCGCGTCCCGCCCGAAGTCCCGTACCAGCGCGGTCCGCACCGCGTCCGGCCCCGTCGCCGCCGCCTCGGTCGTGGCCGCCGGGCGCCCGTCGCAGGTCAGCGTGGCCGCCGCCTGCCCGGTCAGGGCCGCCGCGAGCAGCGTGGCGTCCGTCTCGTGCTTGGCGTACGCCTCCGGGTAGCCGCTGCGCTGCACGCGCTGCGCGGCCACCGTCAGCGGCAGGGTCTCGTAGTCGCGCACCTTGTCCAGGTGTGCGTAGAACATGCCCGCCGCGTACGCCGGGTCCAGGATCTGCTTCTCGGTGCCCCAGCCCTGCGAGGGCCGCTGCTGGAACAGGCCCAGCGAATCCCGGTCGCCGTGCTCGATGTTGAGCAGTCCCGACTCCTGGAGCGCGGTCGCCAGGGCGATGGCCACCGCCCGCTCGGGCATACCGCGCCCGGTGCCGACGGCGGCGATCGTCGCCGCGTTCACCGCCTGTTCGGGCGTGAACTCGTACGACTCGCTGTCGCTGCGGCCCGAGACGACCTTGCAGCCCTCGGCGCCACCGCCGCCGGTGACGTACTGGACGACCAGATAGGCAGCGACGGCGCACAGGATGAGCAAACCCGACACGAAACGCAGGACACGGCGGCGACGTGTGGGGCGGGTGGGGGACGGCTCTGGCACGCGTACAACATACTGGAGAGTACGAGGCGCGCACCCCCTGGTCCGGAAGCCTGTGAAACCGCCCGCCCGGTACTGCGCGTTAGGGTCGGGGCCATGGCCGACACCTCGCTTGACCTCACGCTGGACGCCGCCGCGCTGACCGCGCGACTCGTGGACTTCCCCTCGGAGAGCGGCACCGAGAAGCCGCTCGCGGACGCGATCGAGGCCGCGCTGCGCGCCCTGCCGCACCTGACGGTCGACCGCCACGGCAACAACGTGATCGCCCGCACGAACCTCGGCCGCCCCGAGCGCGTGATCCTGGCCGGCCACATCGACACCGTCCCGATCGCGGACAACGTGCCGTCCCGGCTGGACGAGGACGGCGTGCTGTGGGGCTGCGGCACCTGCGACATGAAGTCCGGCGTGGCGGTCCAGCTGCGCATCGCGGCCACCGTCCCCGCCCCGAACCGCGACCTGACCTTCGTCTTCTACGACAACGAGGAGGTCGCCGCCCATCTCAACGGCCTCCGGCACGTCGCCGAGGCGCATCCGGAGTGGCTGGCGGGCGATTTCGCGGTCCTCCTCGAACCGTCGAACGGCGAGGTCGAGGGCGGCTGCCAGGGCACCCTGCGCGTCCTGCTGAAGACCACGGGAGAGCGGGCCCACTCCGCGCGCTCCTGGATGGGCTCCAACGCGATCCACGCGGCCGCCCCGATCCTCGCCCGGCTCGCCGCCTACGAGCCGCGCTACCCGGTCATCGACGGCCTGGAGTACCGCGAGGGCCTCAACGCGGTCGGCGTCTCGGGCGGAGTGGCCGGCAACGTCATCCCCGACGAGTGTGTGGTCACCGTCAATTTCCGGTACGCCCCCGACCGTTCCGAGGAGGAGGCGATCGCGCACGTCCGCGAGGTCTTCGCCGACTGCGGGGTCGAGGAGTTCGTGGTCGACGACCACAGCCCCGGTGCGCTGCCCGGCCTCTCCCACCCGGCCGCGGCCGCCTTCATCGAGGCGGTCGGCGGTACCCCGATGCCCAAGTACGGCTGGACCGACGTCTCCCGTTTCTCGTCCCTCGGCGTCCCGGCGGTCAACTACGGCCCCGGCAACCCGCACTTGGCGCACAAGCGGGACGAAAGGGTCGAAACCGGGAAGATCCTGGCGGGCGAGGAGCGACTGCGCGCCTGGCTGACCGGCTGAGCCTCCCGGCGGCGCTTCGCACCGGACATGCCGACGTCCCGCGCCCGTAACCCGGGTGGATCTACGCTGAGGCGGATACACCTGCAAGCGGAGGGAGCGCACATATGCCTACCGGGAACCCCGAGGGGAAGAAGGTGCCGCCGGACGAGCAGCGCCTGGGACCGGTCCTCCGACGGCGCGGTCAGGTGACCGCGAGCACGACGGACCAGCGTCTGCTGGACGCGGGCGGTCCCTCCGACTGGGTCCACACGGACCCCTGGCGGGTGCTGCGCATCCAGTCGGAGTTCATCGAGGGGTTCGGCACGCTCGCCGAACTCCCGCCCGCGATCAGCGTGTTCGGCTCGGCGCGGACGCCGGTGGAGTCGCCGGAGTACGACGCGGGAGTGCAGTTGGGCCGGGGACTGGTCGAGGCCGGCTGGGCGGTCATCACGGGCGGCGGCCCGGGTGCGATGGAGGCGGCCAACAAGGGCGCCCTGGAGGCGGGTGGTGTCTCGGTCGGCCTCGGCATCGAGCTGCCCTTCGAGCAGGGCCTCAACTCGTATGTCGACATCGGCCTGAACTTCCGGTACTTCTTCGTGCGGAAGATGATGTTCGTCAAGTACGCGCAGGGCTTCGTGGTGCTGCCCGGCGGGCTCGGCACCCTCGACGAACTCTTCGAGGCGCTCACCCTCGTCCAGACGCAGAAGGTCACCCGCTTCCCGATCGTGCTGTTCGGCAGCGCGTACTGGGGCGGCCTGGTCGACTGGCTCAAGAACACCCTGATCGCCCAGGGCAAGGCGAGCGAGAAGGACCTGCTCCTGTTCCACGTCACGGACGAGGTGGGGGAGGCGGTGGCCCTGGTGTCGAAGGAGGCGGGCCGCTAGGACCGGTCGTTTCCCGCCTGCCCCGGTTCGTGCACCTCTCGACTCGCCGAGTCGGGTGGTGGGCGGGCGGGGCTTTCGGGGGTCCGGGGGGCGGAGCCCCCGGGAAGCTACGCCAGCCCGCGCCGGGCGACCGCCGGAGGCCGGTGGCCCGCGATCGACGCCACCATGTCCAGGACCTGCCGCGTCTCCGCCACCTCGTGGACGCGGTACACCTGCGCCCCCAGCCACGCCGACACCGCCGTCGTCGCCAACGTGCCGATCACCCGTTCCTTCAGCGGCCGGTCCAGCGTCTCGCCCACGAAGTCCTTGTTGGACAGGGAGACCAGCACCGGCCACCCCGTCTCGACCATCTCGCCCAGCCGCCGCGTCGCCTCCAGGCTGTGCCGGGTGTTCTTCCCGAAGTCGTGCCCGGGATCGATCATCACCGACTCCCGGGGCACCCCCAGCGCCACGGCCCGCTCGGCCAGCCCCAGGGTCACCCGCAGAATGTCGGCCACCACGTCGTCGTACGTCACCCGGTGCGGCCGTGTCCGCGGCTCCGCCTCACCCGCGTGCGTGCACACCAGCCCCACCCGGTACCGCGCCGCGACCTCCGCCAGCCCCGGATCGACCCCGCCCCACGCGTCGTTCAGCAGATCCGCCCCGGCCTCGCAGACGGCCTCCGCGACCGAGGCCCGCCAGGTGTCCACGCTGATCACGACCTCCGGGAACCGTCGGCGCACGTCCGCGACGAACCCGACGATCCGCCGCGCCTCCTCCTCGGCGGTGACCTCCTCGCCCGGCCCGGCCTTCACCCCGCCGATGTCGACGATCGCGGCCCCCTCGGCGATCGCCTGCTCCACGCGCGCGAGGGCGGGTTCGTCGTGGAAGGTCGCCCCCTGGTCGTAGAAGGAGTCCGGGGTCCGGTTCACGATGGCCATGATCACCGGTTCGTGCGGTGCGAATTCCCGCTTGCCCAGCCTGAGCATCGCCTGTGACCTCTCGTAGTAAGTCCCTTGGTACGACCGCCTGCGACCCGAACTGTCAGACTCGCATGGCACGATCGGACACAGACACATTCGACATCGAGCACACTAAGCGCACTCGGCACCATGAGTGCGCACCGAGCTTCATCGAGCCTGGGGGCCACCGCGATGGTTATGTTCCTGTTCCTGGTCGTCGCGCTCGCGGTCGTGGTCGCCGCGGTCACGCTCTCCGTGGTGAGCGGCGGCGAGAGCGGCCCGCTGCCCGAGGTGGCGCCCGAGCGCTTCCAGGACCCGCTGCCCCCGGACCGCCCGGTGAACCGCGCCGACGTGGAGAGCCTCCGCTTCCCGCTCGCCCCGCGCGGCTACCGCATGGCGGACGTGGACGACGCGCTCAGCCGCCTCGGTGCCGAGCTCGCGGAGCGCGACGCCCGGATCGCCGACCTGGAGTCCACGCTGGCCGGCGCCCAGGCCGCTCCCCACACCTCGCTGGCCAAGCCCGAGCCGGAGGACCGGCCGTGACCGACGGAGCGGCCGTGGCCGGGCCGGACGGCAGACTGCGCTGCCCCTGGGCCCTGTCCACCGAGGACTATGTCGCGTACCACGACGAGGAGTGGGGCCGCCCGGTCCACGGCGACGACGCCCTCTACGAACGTCTCAGCCTGGAGGCCTTCCAGTCGGGCCTCTCCTGGATCACGATCCTCCGCCGCCGCCCCGGCTTCCGGGCCGCCTTCGCCGGCTTCCGTATCGAGAAGGTCGCCACCTTCACGGACGAGGACCGGGAGCGGCTGCTGGCCGACCCGGGCATCATCCGCAACCGGTTGAAGATCGACGCGACGATGGCCAACGCGCAGGTCCTGGCGGAGTGGGAACCGGGCGAGCTGGACGAGCTGATCTGGTCGTTCGCCCCGGGGCCGGGTACGTACCCGGCCCCCAAGACCATCGCCGACGTCGCGGCGGTCACTCCGGAGTCGACGGCCCTGTCCAGGGCCCTGAAGAAGCGCGGCCTGCGCTTCATCGGGCCGACGACGGCGTACGCCCTGATGCAGGCATGCGGCCTGGTGAACGACCATCTCGAAACCTGCGTAGCCCGAAAAACCCCGTAAGCGGCAGCGCCCCGTCAGGGGCGCGGAGCCGCGTCGACATGGGGCTCCGCCGCGCGGGCGCGACCAGTCACACGCACCCGCGGTTCCCCGACATGGCTCACCGCCCCAAGTACTTGGGCTTCTCCTTGTTCACGAACGCCTGCACGGCGATCCCGTGATCCTCCGAAGCACCGGCCCGGGCCTGCAGCTCGTCCTCCTTGTCCAGCGTCTCGTCCAAGGAGTGCGTGAGCCCGAAAGCGATCGCCTCCTTCAGCGCCGCGTAAGCCACCGTCGGCCCCTCGGCCAGCTTCCGCGCGATCTTCTCGCCCTCGGCTCGCAGGTCGGCGGAGGGGACGACCTTGTTCGCGATGCCCAGCTCGTACGCGTCCTGCGCACTGATACTCCGAGGAAAGAGCAGCAGGTCGGCCGCGCGCCCCGGCCCCACGACCCGGGGCAGCGTCCAGGACACACCGGAGTCCGCGGTCAGCGCGACCCCCGCGAACGACGTGTTGAAGGCGGCCGTGTCGGCGACCACGCGATAGTCCGCGGCCAGGGCGAAGCCGAGCCCGGCGCCGGCGGCGACGCCGTTCACCGCGGCCACCACCGGCTTCGGCGCCCCGGCCAGCGCCCGCAGGATCGGGTTGTAGTGCTCCCGGACCGTCGTCATCGTGTGCCCGGCCCCCGTCTCCCGGTCGGACGCGAGCAGCGTGATGTGTTCCTTGAGGTCCTGGCCCACGCAGAACGCCCGGTCTCCGGCGGCGGTCAGCAGGATCGCCCGGACGGCCGTGTCGGCCGCCGCTTCCTGCGCGGCCTCCCGAAGCGCGACCTTCGTCGCGATGTTCAGCGCGTTCATCGCCTCGGGGCGGTTCAGCGTGATCGTCGCGAGTCCGTCGCGCACCTCGTAGAGCACGGTGTCGGTCATGGTGCGTCCCCTCCGTCGTCTCCGTCTTCGCGGCTGACGTACCGCTCAGTACGTCGATGTCCGAAGGACAGCATGGCGGAGATCGCCGTGCGGGGACCGGACCCGTCGTGTGACCTGCGTCAAAGAAATCCGAAGCCGACTCGGTCGGCGTAAGGACGCGGGGCGGCGCAGTATCGCAGTCACATCGCCGAATTGGGTGGTTTTGCTCGCGCGCGTTGCCCAAGCGATGCCGACTGATGTTGGTCATCGGGTCCTGAGATGCGGGATAATGGCTTGGAAGCAATGTGTTCGATGCCGGTGCCGCGTGTCCCGCCAGGATCGCGCGTGCCCTCGTGGGCCGTCGGCAGACGATGAGCTGTTTTCAGGAAGGGGAACCAGCATGGCGGCCATGAAGCCGCGGACGGGTGATGGCCCGCTCGAGGTGACCAAGGAGGGGCGGGGCATCGTCATGCGCGTTCCGCTCGAAGGCGGCGGTCGGCTCGTCGTCGAGCTGACCCCTGACGAGGCCGCGGCGCTCGCCGACGCCCTCAAGAACGTCGTCGTCTGAGCGTCAGCGACCACACCCTTTCGGCCGCCCCGGCATCGTATGCGGTGCCGGGGCGCTGCCGTGTCCCCGGGTCATTCGTCGCCACGGGGCCCCTCGGTCCCGCCGGTCCCGCCGCGGTCCCGCCGGGGTCAGCGCTTGACGGCGCAGAGCAGTCCGTCGCCCACCGGGAGCAGCGACGGCACCAGCTCCGGGCTCTCCCGGACCGTGCGCAGCAGCTCGCGCAGCCGCAGCACCTCGGTCGGCTGCGGCCCCGAGTCGACCGTACGGCCGTTGGCGAAGACGCCCTCGAAGACCACCAGGCCGCCCGGGCGCAGCAGGCGCAACGATTCAGCGAGATAGTCGGAGTACTCCTGCCGGTCGCCGTCGCAGAAGACCAGGTCGTAGCCGGCGTCCGCGAGACGGGGGAGGACGTCGAGGGCGCGGCCGGGGATGAAGCGGGCCCGGTTGCTGGCGAAGCCGCAGGCGCGGAAGGCCTGCCGGGCGAACTGCTGGTGCTCCGGCTCGGGGTCGACGGTCGTCAGGACCCCGTCCGCGCGCATGCCGTGCAGCAGATGCATCCCGGAGACCCCGCACCCGGTACCGATCTCGGCGACCGCCTTGGCGTCCACGGAGGCGGCGAGCAGACGCAGCGCGGCACCCGTGCCGGGCGACACCGAGCGCAGCCCTGCGTCGCGGGCCCGGTCACGGGCCCACCGCAGCGCTTCGTCCTCGGCGACAAAGGCGTCGGCGAACGCCCAGCTCGTCTGCCGGTTGCCGGTAATGACCCTCTCCTGTCCCCGTGGTTGCCTGGGCGTGACTGTATCCGTTGGTGCCGGGAACCCGCAGATGGGACCAGGCGTTTAGAGGGGTGGAAGACGAGGCGGGGGGACACGAATGGATCACGATGACGGGACGGCGGTCGAGCAGCCGCTGATGCTGCTGGACGAGCCGTATCAGCAGAGATCAAATTCTTGTAAAACCGCTTATCCGGTGCTAACGGGCGAGGTGGCTATGGTAGGGGCTCCACTGGACACCACCAGAGCCGACAGGGGAGGTGCGGCCGCGCCCGGGGATCGGGGAAGAGCGCTACGGCGCTTTCTCGGATCGGCAGGCAGGCCGAAATCCGTGAACGACACCGCTGCTGACCCCAGCCACGCCACCGCGCTCGCCATGGGCGAGGACCGGACCGCGACCTTCTCCACCGACGCGGACGGGCAGGCATGGACTCCGCCCACGTGGGAGGAGATCGTCAGCACGCACAGCGGCCGCGTCTATCGCCTGGCCTACCGCCTCACCGGCAACCAGCACGACGCCGAGGACCTCACCCAGGAGGTCTTCGTCCGCGTCTTCCGCTCTCTGTCGACCTACTCGCCGGGCACCTTCGAGGGCTGGCTGCACCGCATCACGACCAACCTGTTCCTCGACATGGTCCGGCGCAAGCAGCGCATCCGCTTCGACGCCCTCGGCGACGACGCGGCCGAGCGCCTGCCCAGCCGCGAGCCCACCCCGTCCCAGGCCTTCAACGACGCGCACTTCGACGCCGACGTCCAGCAGGCGCTGGACACCCTGGCGCCCGAGTTCCGCGCCGCCGTCGTCCTGTGCGACATCGAGGGCCTGTCGTACGAGGAGATCGCCGCGACCCTCGGCGTCAAGCTCGGCACGGTCCGCTCCCGTATCCACCGCGGCCGCTCCCAGCTGCGCAAGGCCCTCGCGCACCGCTCCCCGGAAGCCCGCAAGTCGGAGCGCCGCTCCTTTGTGCCCCGTGTTCCCGCACTGGGAGGAGGGGGCGCGTCCGCGTGAGTGGTTCACGACCGAAACCGGCCGAGCCGCAGCTCGCCGAGCAGCACCTGGGAGACCGACTCTCCGCCCTGGTGGACGGAGAGCTCGGTCATGAGTCGCGTGAGCGCGTCCTGGCCCATCTGGCGACCTGCGCCAGGTGCAAGGCGGAGGCCGATGCCCAGCGCGCGCTGAAGAACGTCTTCGCGGAGGCCGCCCCGCCCCCGCCCTCCGAGAGTTTCCTGGCCCGCCTCCAGGGGCTGCCCGGGGGCGGTGACACGGACGTCTCGCCGTTCGGCGGCGGAGGCCCCTCAGGACGCCGGTCCGACAGCGGGGTCTTCGGCGTGAGCCAGGAGGACCGCTTCGAGTTCGGCTACGTCCCGGCCCACCCGCACGACTCGGCCATGGCCGCCGGCCGCGGCTTCCGTATCCACCCCGTCGGCCGTCCGGACGCCGACCGCTCCGCCTCGCGCGGCATGCGGTTCGCGTTCGTCGCCGCAGGCGCGGTCTCGCTGGCCGCCGTCGCGCTCGGCGGGGTCACCGCGGGACTGCCCGGCTCCCCGGCCGCCGACGCCCGTAGCGGCACCGGCGGCGGCAGCGTGGCCCCGGCCGGTACGACGGGTACGGGCACCGGGAGTGCCGCCGACGCGCAGCGCCGCCGCTCGCTCTCTCCGCTGCTGTCCTCCGGCACCCTGCTCGGCAGCGCCACGACCGCGGCTCCCACCTCGGTCTCCGCGCCGCTGCTGCCCGGGGTCCCCTCCCCGGCCGCCGGAGAGAAGGCGCTGCGGGAGCTGACCGCACCCGTGCTGGCCGGCGCGGCCGCCGTCTCCCCGCTGATACGGCCGCTGACCGCCAACCCGCCGTTCGCCCTCACCTCGTGGACCAATACCCCCGAGGCGACCGGCGCCGCACTGCTCGCCGCACCCGTCCCCGACACGACCTCCGCTCCCTCCCCTTCCTCCTCGCGCGCGACCCGCTGACCACCTGCCGAACGGCCCCTGCGCGGTGACCCGCGAACCGGGTCGAATCCCGTGAGCAGACCATGCCCGCGGCGGCTGCCCCGGGCGCGGGTTCGGTTCGGCCTTCCCGGCCCGCCGCCGGGCGCGGGCCGCGGTTCGCCCGTGCGGAGACGGGCGCCGGCGCACAGGCCACCCGTACCGGCTTCGTGCTCGACACGGGTGGGCGCATCCTCACCTGGGCCTCACCGTGGAGCGTGCCGGCGCCGAGAAACGCCGCACGACAGTCCTTGGCTCCTCGGACAGGAACTGACAGAAACGTCACAGGCGGGACTTCACTTGTGCCCCGACTAGGCAAACAACCCGGAAAACCGGTCGTACACGCGGAGCCGGAAACCTCGGGACGGTACCGGTCGGACAGGTCCGCCGGGTACCGTGGACCCGGCCCGGACCACGGAACACCCGCAACAGCGACCGGAGGGCCGAGGACCGAGGACATCGCAAGGAGCTTCAGGTGTTCAATGACATAGGCCCACTCGAGCTGGTGACCATCATTGTGCTCGCCGTGCTCGTCTTCGGTCCGGACAAGCTCCCGAAGGTCATTCAGGACGTGATGCGGACCATCCGCAAGATCCGGGAGTTCTCGGAGAGCGCCAAGGCGGACATCCGCGAGGAACTCGGCCCGGAGTTCAAGGACTTCGAGTTCGAGGACCTCAACCCCAAGAACTTCGTCCGCAAGCACCTGGACAGCGACGAGCTGGGGCTGAAGGAGATCCGTAACGGCTTCGACCTGAAGAAGGAGATGGCCGAGGTCACCGACGCGGTGCACAGCCGCGAGACCGACTCCTCCCCTTCCACGGGTGCTGCGGGTGCTGCGGGTGGCCGGATCGACATGACCAAGAAGCCGGAGGACCCCGGCAAGGACGACCGTCCGCCGTTCGACGCGGACGCCACCTGAGCTGTACCGGACACCCTTGCGTGAGCGGCGCACGTGACGCGTTTCATACCGCGTGTGCGCCGCTCACGGCTTGATCCAGCCGCCCGCGCGACCCACGCGCCGGTCGGTTTCACTGCTGGTCCCAGCGGTGTGGATATGCTGCCGAGTTGTTGTGCGGACCGGACGAGTGCGCCCGAAGGGGGGCGGGCCGCCCCGGGCCGACGAGAGCTAGGAGGCGTCCGGGCAGATGGAGACGACAAGTCGGGTGGGCGAACATATGCCGGTCGCGGAGAACGGACAGCAGGTCCCCTCCGCCCGTCGCACGGTCGTCGGCTACCTGGAGGCGCCCTTCCCCTGGTACGGCCTCGACGAGGCGTTCACAGGGCCGCGCTGGCTGATGCAGGTGGGTGCGGCGGCCGACGGTGCGGTGGAGCACGGGTCGATCGGGCACGGCGACGAGCCGTCGGTGCGCAACGAGCATCTGGCCGCGTCCGTCGGTGAGCCGAGGGAGAAGTTCGCGGTGGTCGTGACCATCGCGGCGAACCCGTCCCGCAGGAGCGCCGACGGGACGGGGTTGCTGGAGGCCACGTCCGTGTCGTCGGCCGCGTGGCTGGCGGGGGTCGGTCTGCTGTCCTTCACCTGGCCGGGGCAGATGGACCACAGTCTGCGGGACGACTGGCTGGAGCAGCAGACCGAGACGGCGTGGGAGTTGGCGGACGAGCTGAGCGGGCCGGAGTGGTCCACGCTGTCGCTGCCGGTGGACGGGGTGGCCACGCCGTTCCACTACCGGGAGTCGGAGTTCGGGTGGGTGCTCGCCGGGTCCACGTCGCAGGGGGTGCATCTGGGTGCGTACGGCAGGGGGATGTCCGCGTACGGGCTGGGGTTCGCGATGATCAAGGACATTGCCGCGTACGCGTGACAGCAAAGGGGGCGCCGGTGGTTTGTGGCGCCCCTTCGTCGCAGGGGGTCGTGCGCGTCGTGGCTTGCCGTGCCCACGCGGCGGAGCCGCACAGTGAGACAGCCCCGCGCCCCCGAAGGGGCGCCGAGCCCCGGATTCCTCAGAACTTGTTGCGCGGCGTGATGCCCAGGGACAGGCCCGAGAGGCCGCGCTGCCTGCCTCCGAGCTTGTCGGCGATTGCGCGCAGTGCCGTGCCCGCCGGGCTGTCGGGGTCCGTCAGGACGACCGGCTTGCCCTCGTCACCGCCCTCGCGGAGGCGGACGTCGATGGGGATGTTGCCGAGGACCGGGACGTTCGTACCCGTCGTGCGGGTGAGGCCGTCGGCGACCACCTGGCCGCCGCCCGTGCCGAAGACGTCGACCATCTCGCCGCAGTGCGGGCAGGGCAGGCCGGACATGTTCTCGACCACGCCGACGATCTTCTGGTGGGTCTGGACTGCGATGGAGCCGGCCCGCTCGGCGACCTCCGCCGCCGCCTGCTGAGGCGTCGTCACGACCAGGATCTCGGCGTTCGGGACCAGCTGGGCGACCGAGATGGCGATGTCGCCGGTGCCGGGCGGGAGGTCGAGGAGGAGGACGTCGAGGTCGCCCCAGTAGACGTCCGCGAGGAACTGCTGGAGGGCGCGGTGCAGCATCGGGCCGCGCCAGACCACCGGGGCGTTGCCCGGGGTGAACATGCCGATCGAGATGACCTTCACGCCGTGCGCCGACGGCGGCATGATCATGTTCTCGACCTGGGTGGGGCGGCCGTCCGCGCCGAGCATGCGCGGGACCGAGTGGCCGTAGATGTCGGCGTCGACGACACCGACCTTGAGGCCGTCGGCGGCCATCGCGGCGGCGAGGTTGACCGTCACCGAGGACTTGCCCACACCGCCCTTGCCGGAGGCGACCGCGTAGACCCGGGTGAGGTTGCCCGGTTTGGCGAAGGGCACCTCGCGCTCGGTCTGGCCGCCGCGCAGGGCGGACGCCAGCTCCTTGCGCTGCTCGTCGCTCATCACGTCCAGGGTGACGTCGACGCGGGTGACCCCGTCGACCCGGGAGACCGCATCGGTGACCCGCTGGGTGATCGTGTCCCGCATGGGGCATCCGGAGACCGTCAGGTACACGGTGACCGCGACCGCGCCGTCCTCGCCGATCTCCACCGATTTGACCATCCCCAGTTCGGTGATGGGTCGGTTGATCTCGGGGTCGTTCACCGTCGCCAGTGCCTCGCGCACCGCGTCTTCGCTAGCCATACAGACGATGGTACGGCGATGCACAGCGCCGCAATAACGCCCCTCACCGGTCGTCTACGTCACGCCTTGCCGACCGTTCTGCCGGGAATACGCCATGCCCGTCCCGCCGGGCGTCCAAGTCCTTGAGCAGGTCCAGCAGCTCGGCACGGATCCAGTCCCGGGTCGCGACCTCGCCCAGGCCCATCCGTAGCGCGGCGATCTCCCGGGTCAGGTACTCGGTGTCGGCGATGGACCGCTCGTTCTGCTTGCGGTCCTGTTCGAGGTTGACCCGGTCGCGGTCGTCCTGCCTGTTCTGCGCGAGCAGGATCAGCGGGGCCGCGTAGGAGGCCTGGAGGGACAGGGCCAGGGTCAGGAAGATGAACGGGTACTCGTCGAAGCGCAGCACGCCGGGCGCCGCGATGTTCCACAGCACCCAGAGGATGATCACGAACGTCATCCAGACGATGAACCGCCCGGTGCCCAGGAAACGGGCGATGCGCTCGGACAGTCGGCCGAAGGCCTCCGGGTCCCATTCGGGCACGAGCCTGCGCCGCGGCAGGCGCGGCTGGTCCAGACGGGGTCCACGGGGCCGGGTCGCGGCGGTGGCGCCGGACGGCGTGCGCTCCCGGGTGCTCTCACGTTCAGGCGCCACGATCCCCCACCCCCTTCTCCTGCTCCTGCTCCTGCTTCTTTTCTTTTTCCTGCTCCTCCTCGTCGAGGTGGAACTCGGTCTCCCGCCAGTCCTCCGGCAGCATGTGGTCCAGGACGTCGTCCACGGTCACCGCGCCCAGCAGCGACCCGGTCTCGTCCACCACGGGCGCCGCGACCATGTCGTACGTGGCGAAGAACCCGGCGATGATCGGCAGCGTGGCCTCGGGGTCGAGCGGTTGCAGGTCGTCGTCGAGGAGCGAGCTGACCAGGGTGTACGGGGGGTCGCGCAGCAGGCGCTGGAAGTGGACGGTGCCCAGGTACTTGCCGGTCGGGGTCTCGTCCGGCGGGCGGCAGACGTAGACCTGGGCGGCGAGGGCCGGGGAGAGGTCGGGATTGCGGACCCGGGCCAGGGCGTCGGCGACGGTGGAGTCCGGCCGTACCACGATCGGCTCGGTCGTCATCAGACCGCCGGCCGTGTGCTCCTCGTACGACATCAGCCGCCGCATCTCGGCCGCGTCCGCCGGCTGCATCAGGCTCAGCAGCCGCTCCTTGTCCTCCTCGGGGAGTTCGGCGAGCAGGTCGGCCGCGTCGTCCGGGTCCATGGCCTCCAGGACGTCCGCGGCCCGCTCCTCCTTCAGCTTGCCGAGGATCTCGATCTGGTCGTCCTCGGGAAGCTCTTCGAGTACGTCGGCCAGGCGGTCGTCGTCCAGTGCGGCGGCCACCTCGGCGCGGCGCTTGGCGGAGAGGTGGTGCAGCACGTTGGCGAGGTCGGCGGGGTGCAGCTGCTCGAAGGTGGCGAGCAGGCTCTCGGCGCCCTGGCCGTGCTCCTCCAGGGAGAAGCCGGTGACCTGCGACCACTCGACGGTGAGCGACTCGCCTCTGGTCCGCCGGAAGGTGCCCGTGCGGCCCTTGCGGACGAAGACGCGGTCGACCTCCCACTCCCGGCGGGCCTGCCGCTGGTGTGCGCCCAGGTCCAGGACGGTGACCTCCTCGCCGGTCTCGACCAGCTGGACGCGGCGGTCGAGGAGTTCACCGAAGACCAGGCGCTCGGTGGGCCGCTGCTCGAAGCGGCGGACGTTGAGCACGCCGGTGCTGATGACCTGGCCGGACTCGATGCTCGTCACCCGGGTCATGGGCAGGAAGATGCGGCGCCGGGTGGACAGTTCGACGACCAGGCCGAGCAGCCGCGGGGGCTTGCGGCCGACGCGCAGCATGACGACGAGGTCCCTGACGCGTCCCACCTGGTCGCCGTTGGGATCGAAGACGGCGATACCGGCGAGATGCGAGACGAAGATCCGGGGAGCGCCGGCTGCCATGGGTCCGCTTCCTTTATCTACCGAAGTGCAGCTTTTCTGTCGAAGTATCGCTTGGTGACTTTCCTGTCCTGTTCGTCTGCTCGGTGGGCTTCAGGCTAGCCCGTACCGATCGGATACGCCCTGGTGGGCGGTCCGGACGGACTGGCTCCGCCGGGCGGGCGAGGCACCGGTACGCTGCGGTACGCCGTGCCGGACCCGTCAGAGAGGTGGCCCTGTCCGTGACCGCGATTGCTCCGGGCCGTACCCGTACTCGCCGCGCCGCAGTGGTGACCGCGATGTGCGCGCTGACCCTCCTCACGGCGTGCAGTGAGGATCCGGACGCGGGCACCAACGGGGTGGGAAAGCTGGCCCCGGACGTCATCCAGTCGAAGACCCGGGCGGCGGCGACGTCGGTGGCGACGGTCCGGATGGCGGGGACGGTGGTGACGAGCGGACGTACGTACCAGCTGGACATGCGCCTGAACGCGCACGGCGGGACCGGGTCGGTCACGTCGAAGGGGTCGACCTTTCACCTGCTCCGGGTGGGCGACACGCTGTATCTGCAGGCCGACGCGGACTTCTGGAACCATGCCGACGGGAGCGACACCAGCGCGGCCGGCAAGCTCGACGGCAAGTACGTGAAGGTTCCGCAGGGCGACCCTTCGTACAAGAAGTTCAGCGGCTTCACGGACAAGGACCTCCTTCTCTCGGGCCTGCTGACCCTGCACGGTGCCCTCTCGGCCGACGGTCACCACGAACAGTCGGGCACCCCCACCATCCGCATCGCCGGCGACGGCGGCTCCGGCGGAACGCTGGACGTCTCGCTGAAGGGCAAGCCGTATCCGCTCCGCCTGGAGCGCGCGGGAGGCGCTGGCACCCTCACCTTCACGGACTGGGGCAAGTCCTTCAGCATCACCGAGCCGGAGAAGACCGAGACAGTGGACTACGGCAAGCAGCTGCCCACGTCGTAGGGGCGCTGCCGCGGCGGACGCGAGGGGCCGACGAGTTGTCGGGGGGAACGACCCTGCCGGTGCCGAGTTCCGCCGCGACGTTGCTCGGCCGCGACGTTGCTCGGCCGCGGCGATGTTCGGCCGCGACGGTGTTCGGCCGTGCCGAACCTGGCTCGGTCCTCGGCTACTTGGTCCTTCTGCGCCTCGCGAGGAGCTTCGGCAGGGCCGCCGGGACCGGATGGCGGGTGGTGGCCGGTGACGGTACGGGCGGCTCTGCCAGGCTGCCCGTCGGCAGCGGTGTCGTCGCTCCCGTCGGGCGCAGGCGCAGCACCCTGCACTCCCTCGCCCAGCGGTCCGTCATGGCCTCGCCGTCGGGTGCGTTGAGGCGCTTGCCCTTCAGCTCCGCCACCGCCGCGTCCCACTCGGGGGAGCCGGCGGACAGTTCCGTCACCGTCGCCGTCCAGGTGACCAGCCGGCCGCCCTTGTCCTTGCTGCGGACGGTCACCTCGGCCGACCCGCCGTCGGCCAGCCCGGTCAGCGGCTGCTCGGTTCCGTCGCCGACCAGGCACACGCCACCGTCGGCCCAGGCGTGCCACACCGCACGCGCGGCCGGCGCCCCGGCACCCCGGACCCAGATGAGGCCGGACTTCTTCGTGGCCTCCTCGACGAGGGCCTGGTCGAGCAGCTGACGTGTCATGGGCCCAGCCTAGAGCCAGCCGTTGCGCTTCAGGGTGCGGTGGATGCCCAGGCAGATGCAGACCGTGATGCCCATGATCACCGGGTAGCCGTACTTCCAGTGCAGCTCCGGCATGTACTTGAAGTTCATGCCGTACACACCGCACACCATCGTCGGTACGGCGATGATCGCGGCCCATGCCGTGATCTTCCGCATGTCCTCGTTCTGCGCCACGGACGCCTGCGCGAGGTTGGCCTGGAGGATGGAGTTGAGGAGTTCGTCGAAGCCGACGACCTGCTCCTGGACGCGGGCGAGGTGGTCGGCGACGTCCCGGAAGTACTTCTGGATGTCGGGGTCGACCAGCCGCATCGGGCGCTCGCTGAGCAGCTGCATCGGACGCAGCAGCGGCGACACCGCGCGCTTGAACTCCAGTACCTCGCGCTTCAGTTGGTAGATGCGCGCCGAGTCCACACCACGCGAGACCCCGCCCTTGCGGCCGGGCGAGAAGACCTCGGTCTCCACCTCGTCGATGTCGTCCTGCACGGCGTCGGCGACCGCGACATAGCCGTCGACGACATGGTCGGCGATGGCGTGCAGCACGGCCGAGGGGCCCTTGGCGAGCAGTTCGGGGTCGTCCTGGAGCCGGTGCCGCAGCGCCCGCAGCGAGCCCTGCCCGCCGTGCCGGACGGTGATGAAGAAGTCCCGGCCGGTGAAGCACATCACCTCGCCGGTCTCCACGACCTCGCTGTTGGCGGTGAGCCGGTCGTGCTCGACGTAGTGGATGGTCTTGAAGACGGTGAAGAGGGAGTCGTCGTAGCGTTCGAGCTTGGGGCGCTGGTGGGCCTGTACGGCGTCCTCCACAGCCAGCGGGTGCAGCCCGAACTCGCCCGCGATACCGGCGAATTCGGCCTCGGTCGGCTCGTGCAGGCCGATCCACACGAACCCGCCGTCCCGGCGCACCTGGCGCATCGCCTCCTGCGGGGTCAGCGGCTTCGGCGTCTGCACGCGTGCGCCGCCCCGGTAGACGGCGCAGTCGACGACGGCCGACGGCGTACCGGGGTCGCGGGTGGTGTCGTACGCGCCGGTCTCCGCGCGCAGGCTCTTGCGCTGGGAAGGGCGGGTCGGGCGGACCACGGCACGGAGGTCGCGGATCATCGACATGGGCAGGCTCCTTCGCGACAAGCAGCGGGTGACCGCCGGCGAACGGGTGGAACTACCCGGAATGGGGACGTCCTGACTGCGGATGTTTGGCACGTCCACAAAGCGGGGAGCACCGCACCGTTGCGGTGGCGACTTCGCTACTGATTCGGATCAGACGAACGGATCCAGACAGATCCGGAACGGACCGGTCGGAGGGATCAGGCAAGCGAAAACAAAGTGCTCTTCCGAACGACAACGCGAACGTGAAGGCGGCAGCCAGCCAGTAGACGAAATCAGCAGGCGGAAGAGCGAGTGGTACTGCACGGGTGACTTCGATCCATGACAGCCCCACCTCCTCCAGCCGGTCCCTCGTAAGGGAGTCCTCTTGGTGTCGGGGCCTGACCGCGACGCTCTGCGTGCTGCCCCGAACCACCGCGGTCAGACTAGCAGCAGCCCTTAGTGTCAAGGTGCTGCTTTGCCCGGTACTGACGAGTTCTATGCTCTCGACATGGCTGATGTTCTTCCTCTGGTCGAGGCCCGGTTGACCACCGCGCTGGGCGAACCGGACGCACGCGCGGCGGTCACTTTCCTCGGTACGGACCGCATCGAGGTGCTCCGTTTCCAGGAGGATCTCCAGGGCGAGAACGTCCTGCGCTACGCCACGCTCGGCATGTCCGCGCAGCCGATGACCGACCCCGCCGCGATGCTCGCGGACCCCGTCAAGGGGCCCCGCGCCGAACTGGTCCTGTCGGTCCGCGCCGGGCTCGCCGAGACCGACAAGGTGCTCCGCGCGCTTGCCGTCCTCGCCGCGTCTCCGCAGGTGGAGGGCCTGATCGTGACGCCGGGCGCATCGCTGGACGTCGGCGAACCACTGTGGCCCGGCGCTCCCTTCACCTCGGTCCTGGTCGGCGAACCGGGCGGTCTCGTCGAGGATCTGACGTTGGACGAGCCCCTCGATCCCGTACGGTTCCTGCCGCTGCTGCCGATGACCCCGAACGAGGCCGCCTGGAAACGCGTGCACGGCGCCCAGGCCCTCCAGGAGCGCTGGCTCGCGGGCGGGACGGACCTCCGGGATCCGCACCGCGGGTCCGTCCCGCTGGACTGATGCACGAGGGTGAGCAAGCTCACCAAGCGCCCTACGGAAATCGTCAGTTGGCAAAGACGGAGACGCTGTCCTCGGTGGCGTGCGCCGGCTCCAGCTCCGCCGCCTCGTGCGCGAGGGCCTTCCGCCGTACGAGAACCACGACCGCGCCCAGCACGGCGGTGACCGCCGCCACCACGAACGGGATGTGGATGTCGGTCCACTCCTCGATCTTCGGCGCGAAGTAGGGGGCGGCCGCGGCGGCGAACCAGCGGACGAAGTTGTAGCCCGCGCTCGCCACCGGGCGTGGCGCGTCCGACACGCCCAGGGCCAGCTCGGTGTAGACGGTGTTGTTCACGCCGATGAACGCGCCGGACAGGATCGTGCAGACGATCGCGGCGGTGTGGCCGCCGTAGCCGAGGACGGCGACGTCGACGGCGAGCAGCACCAGGGAACCGCCCAGCACCTTCAGCGAGCCGAAGCGCCGCTGCATGCGCGGGGCCACCACCACCGAGAAGAGCGCGAGCAGCACGCCCCAGGCGAAGAACACGGCACCCGAGCGGTACGGGGTCATGTCCAGCACGAAGGGGGTGAAGGCCAGCACGGTGAAGAACGTGTAGTTGTAGAAGAACGCGGAGACGGCGGCGGAGGCCAGGCCGCCGTGGCCGAGTGCCCTGATCGGGTCGAGGATCGAGGTCCTGCGGGCGGGCTTCGGCTGTTCCTTCAGGAAAGCGGTGATGCACAGGAAGCCGACCGCCATCAGCGTGGCCGTGCCGAAGAAGGGGTAGCGCCAGCTGATGTTGCCGAGCACCGCGCCCAGCAGCGGACCGCACGCCATGCCGAGGCCGAGCGCGGACTCGTAGAGCAGGATCGCGGCGGCGCTGCCGCCGGCCGCCGCGCCCACGATGACCGCGAGGGCGGTCGAGACGAACAGGGCGTTGCCAAGTCCCCAGCCGGCCCGGAAGCCGACGAGCTGGCCGACCATGTCGGAGGTGCCGGCGAGGCCCGCGAAGACGACCACGAACGCGAGGCCGAGCAGCAGGGTCCCGCGCCCGCCGATCCGGCTGGAGACGAAGCCGGTGAGCAGCATCGCCACGGCGGTGATCAGGAAGTACGAGGTGAAGAGCAGGGAGACCTGACTGGTCGTGGCGTCCAGGCCCCTGGCTATGGAAGGCAGGATCGGGTCGACGAGTCCGATGCCCATGAAGGCGACGACGGACGCGCCGGCCGTCGCCCATACGGCCTTCGGCTGCCGCAGGATGCTGCCCGATCCCGCGTCGAATGGGGCTGCTGCCTCTGCCATGCGCTTCCTCCGCTGCTCGCGTCCATATGGTTGGCTTATACACACGGTAAGTTAGGGTTGCTAATTAATGCAAGATACACCTAACTCCACCCGGTGACCGGTACCGTCCGGACGGGTGATCGTCCTTGACGTGGCGGATTCCGGGTAGGACCGTGGGGCCCTATGAGGGGCGAACCCAGTTGCCCGAAGTGCGGTGGCCGGGTCAGGGCTCCCGGCCTCTTCGCCGACACCTGGCAGTGCGAGGTGCACGGGACCGTCCATCCGGTACAGCCCGTGATCCCGCCCAGCGTCGAGGCCCTCGATGTCGTGGTGCACCGCACCCAGGTGCCGGTGTGGATGCCCTGGCCGCTGCCGGTCGGCTGGCTGTTCACGGGTGTGGCCTGCGCCGGTGACGACCGCAGCGGTGGGCGCGCCACCGCCGTCGCCTGCTCCGGACCCGCGCCGCTCGGCGGCATAGGGGAGATGATCCTGGTCGCCGAGGAGCTGGGGGTCGGTCTCGGAGCGCGCTACGCGGGCATCGACGGACCGGATCCGGGACCGTCGATGAACGTGGAGAAGCCGCCACAGGCGAAGGTCCTGGCCGCCGGGCGGCCGGCACCGCTGTGGCATGTGCCGGGAGCGCCGGACGACCGGGCCGTCTTCGCGGGCGAGGCCCTGGGCCTGTGGCTCTGGGCCGTGGTGTGGCCCGAGCAGACCGGGCTGCTGATGTACGACGAGTTGGTGCTCACGGATCTGCGGGACGCGGGCGCGGAGGTGGATCTGGTGCCCTGTGGGGCGTTGTCACCGCGCTTGTTCGAACCTTAGGGCTTGGAGGCCCTAGGGGACGTGGAAGGTCCCTGGGGCTTGGAGGCCCGGGGGGCGTGGAAGCCCCAGGGCTTGGAGGCCCGGGGCATGGAAGGTCCCTAGGGCTTGGGGGCCTGGGAGGCGTGGAAGTCCCCAGGGCTTGGAAGCAGGGTGGCGCCTGTGACCCAGCTGTACGGGGCGCCTCCGGCCTTCGGGTGTGACAGGGCATCCGCTTCCGGCCGCTATCCTTGACGCGTCCCTTCCGTCCCGTCCCGCCTGGAGTCCGCATCGTGCGTATCGATCTGCACTGCCACTCCACCGCCTCCGACGGTACGGACACCCCGGCCGAGCTGGTACGGAACGCCGCCGCCGGGCTGGACGTCGTCGCGCTGACCGACCACGACACCACCCGGGGCCACGCCGAGGCCGTCGCCGCGTTGCCCGAGGGGCTCACCCTGGTCACCGGGGCCGAGCTGTCCTGCCGTGTCGACGGCGTCTCGATGCACATGCTGGCCTACCTCTTCGACCCCGAGGAGCCCGATCTGCTCGCCGAGCGTGAGCTGGTCCGGGACGACCGGGTGCCGCGGGCCCAGGGCATGGTCGCCAAGCTGAACGCGCTGGGCGTGCCGGTCACCTGGGAGCAGGTGAGGCGGATCGCCGGGGACGGCTCCGTGGGGCGGCCGCACGTCGCCTCCGCGCTCGTTGAGCTCGGTGTCGTACCGACCGTGAGCGACGCCTTCACCCAGGAGTGGCTGGCCGACGGCGGCCGGGCCTTCGTGGAGAAGCACGAGACCGACCCCTTCGCGGCGATCCGGCTGGTCAAGCAGGCCGGCGGGGTGTGCGTGTTCGCGCATCCGGCGGCCGCCAAACGCGGGCGTACGGTGCCCGAGTCGGCGATCGCCGAGATGGCCGCGGCCGGCCTCGACGGCATCGAGGTCGACCACATGGACCACGACGCCGACTCCCGGGCCCGGCTGCGCGGACTGGCCGCGGAGCTGGGGCTGCTGGCCACCGGGTCCTCGGACTACCACGGCAGCCGCAAGACGGTGGCGCTGGGCGAGTACATGACCGACCCCGAGGTGTACGGGGAGATCACGCGCCGTGCGACCGGCGCGTTCCCCGTCCCGGGGACCGGCGGACTCTGAGGCCGGCCCCCGTCCCGGTTCCCGTTCCCGAGTCTCCCTGCGCAGCAGGCCGTGCCCACCGTTCTCCCGGGCTCGTCCCGGCCCGCGCGCGGTGACCCCCATTTCCCTGCGGCACGACCGCTCGCAGCGCAGACCAACGCACAAGGCTCACGCATGTTCGACGTCGCCGTCTTCGGCTCTCTCTTCCTGACCCTGTTCGTCATCATGGATCCCCCTGGGATCACCCCGATCTTCCTCGCCCTCACCTCCGGCCGGCCGGGCAAGGTGCAGAAGCGGATGGCCTTCCAGGCCGTGTGCGTGGCGGGCGGGGTGATCACCGTCTTCGGGCTCCTGGGCCACCAGATCCTCGACTACCTGCACGTCTCCGTGCCCGCCCTGATGATCGCGGGCGGGCTGCTGCTCCTGCTGATCGCCCTCGACCTGCTCACCGGCAAGAACGACGAGCCGAAGCAGACCAAGGACGTCAACGTGGCGCTGGTGCCCCTGGGCATGCCGCTGCTGGCGGGGCCCGGTGCGATCGTGTCGGTCATCCTCGCCGTGCAGAAGGCGGACAGCGTCTCCGCGCAGGTGTCCGTGTGGACCGCGATCCTCGCCATCCATGTCGTGCTCTGGCTGGTGATGCGGTACTCGCTGCTGATCATCCGGGTCATCAAGGACGGTGGCGTGGTCCTGGTGACGCGGCTCGCGGGCATGATGCTCTCCGCGATCGCCGTGCAGCAGATCATCAACGGCGTCACCCAGGTGATCAAGGGCGCGTAGCCGGGTGGGGCGGACAGACGCGGAACCCCCGCACGGCGTCGTGCCGTACGGGGGTTCCGAAGACTTTGCGGTGCTCCGCGCGTCAGTGTGTCTCGTGCGTCAGTGTGTCTTGTGGTGTCTCGTGCGTCGTGGCTCGTATCTCGTTACGAGGCCTGGTTCTCGGCCGGTCGGATCCACAGGCGCTGCCCGATGGCGGCGGCCTGCTGGACGATCCTGTTGACGGAGGCGGCGTCCACGACGGTGTAGTCCACGGTGGTGCCGTCGACTTCGTCCAGTCGCCTGATTTCGAAGCGCATCTGCCTCTCCCTTCGTCTCGTGTTCCTCTGAGTCAACGGCTTGCGTGTTACAAACATTCCCTTGGCTAAAGAAAATTTTCGAACGCCTAATTACCGACCGGTAAAAGACGTTCGGGAGACTGACCGGGACCGGTTGTGTTCGCAGCGTGACCGCCGGGACAATGGAGGCGATGAACGACGACCTCGCCGCCCTCCAGGCCCGCATCGACCGCACGAACGAGCTGCTCACCCGCATGCTCGCCGAAGTGGCGAAGACGCCTTCGACCCATGCGATCTTCGTCGACGCGGGCTACCTCTACGCGGCCACGGGTCGGCTCGTCGCCGGGACGGAGGACCGCCGTGCCTTCGACCTCGACGCCGAGGGGTTGATCGAGGCGCTCATCGACAAGGCACGCCAGATCTTCGCGGACAGCCGGCTGCTGCGCGTCTACTGGTACGACGGCGCGCGGCGCCGCATCCACACCGCCGAGCAGCAGACCATCGCCGAACTGCCCGACGTCAAGGTCCGGCTCGGCAACCTCAACGCCAACAACCAGCAGAAGGGCGTCGACTCCCTGATCCGCACGGACCTGGAGTCACTCGCCCGGCACCGCGCCATCAGCGACGCAGCCCTGCTCGGCGGCGACGAGGACCTGGTCTCCGCGGTCGAGGCCGCCCAGGGCTACGGCGCCCGGGTCCACCTCTGGGGCATCGAGGCGCCCGAAGGCCGCAACCAGGCCGAGCCGCTGCTCTGGGAGGTCGACAGCCAGCGCACCCTCGACCTCGAGTTCTTCAAGCCGTACGTCGCCCGGCGCACCGCCCACGCCTACGAGGCCGGCGCCACCAGACCCACCCGTGAGGACGTCCGTTTCGTCGGCGCGCAGATCGCCGCGAAGTGGCTGTCCTCGCGGGGCAGCGAGTCACTCGTCGAGCTGCTGCCCGGCCATCCCTACCTGCCCGGCCCGGTCGACCAGGACCTCCTCGTCGAGGCCGAGGGCCTGCTCCAGTACTCCCTGCGCGGCCAGGCCGACCTGCGCCGAGCCCTCCGGGACGGCTTCTGGGAGCACCTCCAGACGCAGTACTAGCCGTTGGCGACCAGTTGTTCGCGACTTAATCGTTCGCGCTGTCCCAGAAGGCGGCGATCGCCTCGGCGGTGGGGGCCGGTCGGTCGGTGTTGGGGGAGTGCTCCGCACCCTCGACGACCGTGCGGTGGCCCCGCAGTCGTAGCGCCATGTCGTCCAGCAGCGGCAGCGGCCAGGTGTCGTCCCGCGCACCCGACAGCACATGGAACGGCAGCGGTACGGCGGCGAGTTCGGCGACGCGATCCGGCTCGGTGCACAACTGGCGTCCGGCGGCGAGCAACTGGGCCGGCTTGTTGCCCAGCCAGCGGCGCCGCAGATCCTCCTGCTCCTCCTGGCCGTTCTGGTCCGCCTGGTCCTGCGGGCCGCCCTCGTCCAGTTCCTCCGGTGCCTCCATGGCCTGCATGGCCTCCCACACCCCGGCCATCGGCAGCACCGCGAGCGCGTCCCGCAACAGCTTCACCCGCTGCTGCTGGGGGACGGAGATCTGCGCCGGGCCCGAGGACATCAGCGTCAGTGAGCGGAACGGCGTGTGGTCGAGGATCACGGCCGCGCGCGCGATCTGACCGCCGAGGGAGTGCCCGAGCAGATGCACGGGCCGACCGTCGCCGATCGCCGCCGCCTGCGCGAGCACGTCCCGCGCCAACTCCTCCTGGGCGTACGCCGATTCGTCGTCCTCCGGGCCGTCCGACTCGAACTGCCCACGCCCGTCCACGGCGACGGTCCGGTACCCGCGCGCGCCCAGCGCCTCGTGCAGCGGGTTGAAGTCCTCCTTGCTGCCGGTGAACCCGGGCAGCAGCAGCGCGATCCCCTTGGGCTCGGCCCCGGCGGCCGCGGGTGCGTCGATGACGGCGAACTCACCACGCGCGGTGGCGAGCGCGTACGCGCGGGCACCGACGGGCGGGGCAAAGGTACGAGGCCTGCTCATGAGGAGAGGCTATCCGGCGGACGGCGACGGGCCGTAAGCCGGCGGATGAATCCCGCTGGCGGGCAGGCGGGCAGGCGGGCAGGCGGGCAGGCGGGCAGGCGGGCTGGCGGGCTGGCGGGCAGACGGGCTGACGGGCAGGCGGGCTGGTGTGTGGGCCGGGAACGCCGACGGCCCGGCCCACACAGGGTGGGCCGGGCCGTTCGGTTACGTGCGACGCGCTCAGGCCTCGGGAGCCGCGGCGGCGGCCTTCCGGGTCCGGCGGGCCTTCGGCTTCGCCTCGGCGTCGGTGGCGTCGACCGTCGCGGCGGGCTCGGCCGCCTTCCGGGTCGTACGACGCCCCGGCTTGACCTCCGGCTCGCCGCTGGCCTGCGCCGGAATCTCCGCGGTGACGGCAGCAGCCGTCTTGCGGGTGCGGCGGGGCTTGACCTCGGTGCCTTCAGCCGTCTCGACGGCGG